>JAQTRT010000314.1 GCA_028711675.1 bacterium
ATGAAGGAAGGAATCCCGGTATTACGGGTTTCCCGCAGATCGCTTTTGGTATCGCGCCCATGGTGGAAGGCTGTTACCGGATCTACCGGGCAAGCAAGCTGATGGGTGAGGCTCCGTCCGTGTATCTGAAATACGCAAAATATGCCGGACTTTTCGCATCTTATTTTACCGGGAATACCATATACGGAGTACCCGTGTACGACCCGAATACAGGCATCTGTTTTGACGGCCTTGAAGCCCCGGAAAATCCCGTGGATACAAGGATTAACCGGAATTCCGGCGGAGAATCCACAGTAGAGACACTGAACGCCCTTCTGCTTGTCCTTACGGATACCAACTGCAAGCCTTACGTGTACAGCCGGGAACAGAAAAAACAGAGCCAGCTTATCCTTGAGGCTGAATCCGCGGATGAAATAAACAGCGGTGCCGTGAACAGCGGCGAATGGTTCGGTGATTTTGTCTCAGGCCAGATGTTCTCCGGATCGAAATACGTCCAGCTCTCTGCCGGCGGAAGCATAAAAAAGATATTTTATACGGAGAATCCGTACAGTGACCTGAGTGATAATTATCTGGTTTACCTTTGTTACGCAAAAAGGACGTCCGCCAATGCCGATACCATCACCGTAACAGTGGATGACGTTGCCGTGAATTTTTATACAGGCGGTTCACCGGATTCGGATTATCTGTTCTTCGAAAAAATGACGAACAGCGGCCAGCCCAGGGTCTTCAGCCTTCCTCCGGGCCCGCATACGCTCAGGATTACGGCCGGGTCCAAGCCCCTTATCCTTGACCAGATCGTGATCCAGCCTGTTGTACAGAGAAAGACATTTCTTCTTTCAGACGGTTCCGCGATCAGCGTGGACAGGCCTTTCCTCAGCCAGACCGGTTCCGCTTCCGTTCCTTCTGGCCTTGTGATCACTCCTGTCCGTTACGGGAATACTTTACAGATAAACTGGGACAGGAAACCTTCGGTTTACGGATATAACCTGTACCGGAAATCAGATACGGAAACCTCATACTCCCTCATCAATACCAGGCCTCTGACAAAGGAGAATTTTATCGATAACGGACTGGTGGCGGGGACACGTTATGGTTACCGGTTATCCAGCATCAGCAATTATCTCTGGCAGGAATCGGGCCTGTCGCAGGAGGTCTTCTCCACACCCCTTTCTCCCCAGACCGCCGAAATGGAACTGACCGAAACGGAAAATGACTGGTCTGTTTCCAAAAGCGGCGTATATTTTTCCTCAAGTATCTTCAACGGTTTTGCCGAGACAAAAGCGTATGAAGTGGATATCGACCGGTATCCGGACATCAGCCTCTCCATCAACAATCCATCGGATACATACTGGTCGTTCAGCGTCTTGAGATGGATCCCGGAAGGTGCCAGCTTTTTTACGTTCGAAGAAGTGCCGCTCCAGGATAAGACAAGGGATACGGGCCTCTTCAATTATGATCTGAAGTCGCTGCTGGGCTGGACCGGGCACCAGGCGCTAAAACTGAGGTTTTACCTTTCCCGGAACAACCTGACCACTTTCATGAACGAAATCAAAATCAACAATAAGGATACAGAGGCTGTTTACAGCACCATCACATCGCCTCAGTTGTGGTTCTCGTCCGACGGTATCAGTCCGGCCTATTATATACCGGATGTCAATCTGTCCGTGGATGCGGTCAATAAAAAAGTGGTTTATTCCGGCAGTGTGAGCCTGGATAATCTTGAACTGATGCTGTACAAGGAAATTTCCGCTGATTTTTCCTGTTATAGATCGATCATGTTCGATGTGAGCACGGGGAATGAATGGGCCCTTGTGCTTGAGCTGGAGGGAGAACAGATAACCCTCTCTCCTTTTGCCAATAAATCGGGTTCTTTCTTCTTTAATCTTGCGGATAGTTCGGAAGGGAAGTGTACAGGCCTGCAGAACGCTGTCATTAAATTCAAGGTCCGGACATCAGGCGCTGTTCAATTCGAGGTCAGCGGACTGAAGCTGTCCACTTCGCCTGTGCCGTTCTTCTCAAGTTACAACGGAGTCAGGTCCCTGCCTAATCCGTTCACTCCCGGGTCCGGTGATTCCCGTTTCAACCAGGTGATCTTTTATTTCAACCAGGATGCGGGCAAAACAGGAACGATCAGGATATTCTCCGTGGACGGGAAAAAGATCAGGGAGATAACCGGCGCTGTTTCAGGCCAGAGCGTCTGGAACGGGAAGGATGCGGACGGGAATCCGGCGGGTTCGGGTGTTTATATTTTCCAGATAACAACGGAAGGGAAGAAAGTCCAGACAGGGAGCATGGTGATCATACGGTGAGAGTCCTGTTCTTATTATTATTGTTTTGCCTGAACCTTTATGCTGATCTTTCCGGCCAGGGCGATGCGCTCAGCGTCGGGCAGGGCGGCACTACCTGCTTTCTGGACAACGCGTCAAGTGCGTGGAAAAACCCGGCACAGATCAGCGTTGTGACCAACCGTGAAGCAGACCTGTCCTGCGAGTTCCTGTACCTGGGCCTGGAACCGTATGTGTATACGGGTGATACGGATTACTTTAATCATCTTAAATTCTCGTTCGTTTATCCGCTGGCCGGTTCGCGGCTGGGCCTCGGGATCGATCAGTTCTCCTCCCTGTATTTCAAACAGTCCCAGTTCCGGCTTACGTTCACGGAACGGATAAAGAGCCTCAGCCTGGGTCTTAACCTGAAATATATCACGTACAGTTATGTCAGGAACGATTATACGGCTATCAATCCTTATTTTACGTCAGATGATCTGGGCGCGGAGAACATCAGCCTGGATATAGGCGCCCGCCTGGAAGTGGTCAGGAAAAAGGTGTTTGCCACATTGGCCATCCTGAACGTGAACCAGCCTGATATGGGGATGGTGGAGGAAGACCGGCTTAAGCTCCAGGCTGTTCTGGGCGCGGGAATAAGGATCAGCCGTTTCAGCTTGAGCGCGGAACTGGAATACAGGGACGCGAAAATAGACCGCGCGGCTTTCGGCGTGGAAAGCACGTTCCTTTCGCCCGTGTTCCCGTTAAGGGCGGGATTCGACAATACTTTTCTGCCCAGCATCGGGTGCTCGTTCGTCATCATGAAAGATCCCATGGCCGGTCTGGATTACGCGGCCCGTTTCTTTTCCGATA
>JAQTRT010000315.1 GCA_028711675.1 bacterium
ACCCATGACGTGGTCCGTCTGATCCAGGCCAATCTCATCAGTTCGTTGTTTTTCGGCCTGGCTGTCTTTTCCCTTAAGTCACAGGTTTTTCCTTATCCCCGCAGCGCCGTTATCATCAACTTCATGCTCAGTACCATCTTTACCACAGGCCTCCGTTATATAGAGAAATACATACTTCATTCCGGGAGCCGGGCCATCAATAAAGCCCATCCTGTGATCAAAGCCCTTATCATCGGTGCCGGGGAGGCCGGCAGTATGGTTCTTCGTGAGATCAGGAACCATCCGGATTCCCGGATCAAGGTCATGGGATTTATTGATGATGATCCCCTGAAGCTGAATATGTTCATTGCCGGTAAAAAGGTGCTGGGAAGCCGGGACGATATACTGAAATGGACGGAAAAAAAACATATACAGATGATCATCATTGCCATACCGTCCGCCAACAGAAAGAGCATCAATGATATCATAGAAATATGCGAAAAGGCCGGTGTGCAGCTGAAGATCGTGCCTTCTACGTTCGAGATCATTGCCGGTAATGTCCGGTTTGAACAGATCCGGGATATCAAGATCGAGGAATTACTCAGCCGGGATGAGATCAAGCTGAACCTGAAAGAGATAGAACAGTATCTCAGGCACAGGGTTATCCTTGTCACAGGGGCAGGGGGGTCCATCGGTTCCGAGATCTGCAGGCAGGTGGCCCGGGCCGGGATAAAAAAAGTGATCCTTCTGGGCAAAGGGGAGAACAGTATCTTCACCATTCACGCTGAACTGAAGAGAAAGTTCCCCGATCTTGCGGCTGTTCCGGTCATTGCTGATGTCAGGGACCCGGAGAAGATCGAACGGGTATTCAGGGAATATAAGCCTCAGGTCGTGTTTCATGCTGCGGCGCATAAGCATGTTTATCTGATGGAACTGTATCCGGATGAGGCTATAAAGAATAATATTCTGGGTACTCTGAACCTGGTACAGGCTAGCGTGGCTGCCGGAACAGAAAGATTCGTCCTGATCTCCACGGATAAGGCGGTCAATCCGGAATCTGTCATGGGAATGAGCAAGCGCATCGCTGAAAAACTGCTCATCGGCCATGCGGAACGGGCCAAACGGTCCGGGTGCCGTCTGATGGCTGTCCGGTTCGGGAATGTCCTCGGCAGCCGGGGAAGCGTGGTCCCGATCTTCAAGGAACAGATCGAGGCCGGCGGGCCTGTTACGGTCACGCATCCGGACGTGAAACGGTATTTTATGACCATACCGGAAGCGGTCCAGCTTGTGCTGCAGGCCGGCGGTTACGGCCGCGGCGGCGAGGTTTTTCTTTTAAAGATGGGAAACCCCGTGAGGATCCTGGACCTGGCCCGTAAAATGATCGGACTTTCGGGCTATATACCGGACAAGGACATCAGGATCAAGTTCACGGGGCTGAAAGCCGGTGAGAAACTGAACGAAGACCTTGTTGTCAATTCTGAAAAAGTGGACGCCACTCAATATGATAAAATAATGGTCGCCAGGTCTGAAAAGACCGATATCAAAGACCTGATACGCAAGATCGAAAAGATGAAGGGACAGCTCTATAAGCATACTTCCAGAGAATTGAAAACATGGCTGAAAGGCCTTGTGTAGCTCTCCGGAAATGGGATGAAGATATGGTTGTCACGCAAAACTAATCCGTTGAAAGAGATATTTTTTCATATCCTGACCACTCTGGCTTATCTTCTGCTCATGCTGATCGGAAAAACTTCCCGTAGGTCCTTCATTGATCTGAATATCCGGGAAGAGTTCGAAAGGAAAAAAATCCCCATTATCTATTCCTTCTGGCATAACAGGCTCCTTTACCTGGCATATCTTTACAGGAAAAAGAAAGTGGGAGTGATGGTGAGCACCCATAAGGACGGAGATTATATTGCTGCTGTCATGAAGAGCTGCGGATTATTTGCGGTCAGGGGGTCCACGACCCGCGGCGGACTCCGGGCCTTGATCGAGATCATCCGGTATGCTAAAAGCGGATTTCCCACGGCTTTCACGCCTGACGGTCCGAAAGGACCGAAATACGTTCTGCAAGAAGGTGTCCTGTACGCAGCCCTGAAAACGGGTTTCCCCGTTGTCCCGATCTGCTGGAATGCCAAACGGAAGATCGTTTTTCATTCCTGGGATAATTTTATCCTGCCTCTGCCGTTCAACCGGTTCGTTGTCGTTTACGGCAGGCCTTTCTTTATCAGATCCGAGGCTGAGATAAGGACTAAAAAAAAGGCCCTGCAGCAAGAGATGATGAGGATCGTTGATCTGGCGGATCATTATCCGTTTAAATAAGAATATGGTTTTTTATAATATTATCCTGGATATTTTTTTTGTTCCCTTCTTCCTGCTGCTGATGACGGCCTCGCTTTTTAATGCCCGGCTGCGTAAGACTTTTTTCCGGCGCATCGGCCTTTACCGTGTCAGGTCCTTTTCCCAAAGGCCTGTCTGGTTTCATTGCTCCTCTCTGGGTGAGTTCAACGCCATCAAGAACATGGTCCTTGAACTGAAAAATCACGGCTATGAGATTTTTGTCTCTCTTTTAACGGATACAGGTTTTGAATCAGCCGAAAAGTTCCTGGGTCAGGGGCATGTCTGCGTTCTGCCGCTTGATTTTCATTTCCTGATAAAGCCTCTTGTCAGAAAGGTCAATGCATGCCTTCTTGTGATCGAAGAAACGGAGATCTGGCCTAACCTGATCACACAGTCCGCGAAAGCATCTATCCCCATCATTTATACCAACGCTATCATTTCTCAGAAGAGCTATTCTTTTTATTCCTGTCTTTCCATGATCTTTAAGCCTGTGCTTGGTCTCATCTCACTATTTTTTGTGCAAAACCAGAAAACCGGGGCGTATCTCCGGGAACTGGGTGTCAAACAGAAAAAGATCAGGTATGAAGGTAACATTAAGTTCGATCTGCGCATCCGGCAGAAACTTACGCCCTCCCTGCTGAAACAAAGGCTGGGCCTTTCCCATACGCTGGTCTTTACCGCGGGAAGCACGAGGCCGGGTGAGGAAGAGCTCCTGCTCGGGGCCTTTCAATCCTTGAAGGGTAAATTCAAGTCATTAAAGCTT
>JAQTRT010000316.1 GCA_028711675.1 bacterium
TCTTCAATGACCTTTAACCTGTATTGCCCTGCCAGGTCCATCAGATTTTCCATATCACAGGCATTACCGAAAATATGGACAGGGAGCAGAGCTTTAACAAGCCTTCCGGTCCTTTTATTCTTCAGGCCGGATTTTGTCCTGACACATTCCTTCTTCAGAAAACAAGATGTTTTCTCCATATCCATGTTAAGATAATCATCGCAATCCATGAACACAGGTTCAGCGCCGGTATATTTGATCACATTGATGGGAGCGATGAACGTAACGGCAGGCGCGATCACCTCGTCCCCGGATTTCACTCCGGCCAGGAGCAGGGAAAGATGAAGCCCGGACGTGCCGTTCTGGCACGCCACAGCATGCCTGGTTTTCATATAATCAGCGATCTTTCCTTCGAATTCAGTGACAAACGCCCCTTTTGTAGAGACCCATTCACTGTTAATGGCCCTGCTCACATACTTTAATTCATTTCCCTCGAAACAAGGTACGGAAAGCGGGATGATTTTGGATTGTTTCATGTTAATTACTCTTTTATATATGACAGATTAGTTACTTTCTCAGGAATTCATTTTTTTGTTTCAGGAATTTCTCATTGGCCGTCTGATATTCCTGAGGCCGGCCCATATCGATCCAGTAATGCTGTTTTTTATGGTAATACCCGAAGACCTTCTCCTTGTTCCTGATCAGTTTCAGGACCAGTTCAGGCAGGTCCAGGCGCGTATCGGGCCGGATGTATTTCAGGACCGACGGATGATAAACATAGATCCCCATGCTGTCGTAGAACGTATAGGTCGGTTTTTCGATATAATCTTCCACTTCACAGTTCTTAGCCAGCTTCACGATCCCCAGTTCCATCTTCACGTCTTTCCTGTGGACACCTACTGTCAACATTGCTTTTTTCCTCTGATGGAAACGGAAGAGCTGGCCAAAATCCAGGGTGGTCAGCACATCGCCGTTCATCACAAGAAATGATTCTTTCATGTCAGGCAGGAGGGAAACAGGGCCGGCTGTGCCCAGCGGTTTTTTCTCAAGGATAAAGGAGAGGCGGACGCCTTTAGGCAGGACCTTTTTATTCTTAAAATACAACTGGATCAGTTCGCTTAAATAACCCAGGGAGATCACGATATCCTTGAATCCGTAATAAGCCAGCTGGCTGATGATTATCTCAAGCACAGGCTTGCCGCCTATGGGAAGCATAGGTTTGGGGAATACCGTCGTATAGGGAGCCAGTCTTGTGCCCCGTCCTCCGGCTAAAATGACAGCCTTCATTGATAACTCCTTAAATATAAAGAATAGCCACTAAGACACTAAGCCACTAAATGAAATACATAAGAAGTAGTTTCTAATTTTTAAAAATTATAATAATATTTTTCTTAGTGCCTTTGTGCCTTAGTGGCAAAAAATTAAATATTATAGATCTCCGGCTTGTACCGGTCCTGATGGTGTTCCCTGAACCAGGCAATGGTCTCTTTCAAACCTTTCTCCAGATCATATTGGGGTTCCCAGCCTGTCAGCGTTCTGATCTTCTCATTGGAACCTAAGAGCCTTTCCACTTCGCTCTTTTCGGGCCTGACCCTCGCCTTGTCCAGAATGATCCGGCTATCGGGATTGATCAGTTTGATTATTTTATCAGCCAGGTCCCTGACAGAGATCTCCTTCTGGGTGGCGATATTGATCTCCTGGCCCATGGTCTTGTCCGATTCCGCGATCCGGATGAACCCGTTCACCGTATCCTTTACGTAGTTCAGGTCCCTTGTGGCCTCCAGATTACCCAGTTTGATCTCCTTCATTCCTGACAGGAGCTGCGTAATGATGGTGGGGATAACTGCCCGGGCCGACTGCCTGGGGCCGTATGTATTAAAAGGCCGGACAATGACAGCCGGAAGATCAAAACTCCGGTAAAAAGATTCCGCGATCCTGTCCGCGCCTATCTTGGTAGCAGAATAAGGGGACTGGCCCTGGTACGGATGTTTCTCGTTAATAGGCACATATTGGGCTGTACCGTAAACCTCAGACGTGGAAGTGAGCAGGACCTTCTCGCACTTCCGGTCCATGCTGGCCTGGAGCACGTTCAGGGTCCCTTTTATATTGGTATCCACATAACTGTCCGGTGAATGGTAGCTGAACGGGATACCGATCAGGGCTGCCAGATGGAACACTACCTCGATCCCATCCATGGCTTTCCGCACGCCGTTATGGTCCCGCACATCGCCCGTGAATATATCAATCTCTTTCAGAGTCTTTTTGTCAAAGGTATCGAGCCACCCCCAAGTGTTGAAAGAGTTGTAATACACAAAAGCCCGGACAGAGCATCCCTGTTCTAAAAGGCCTTCCACAAGATGGGACCCGATAAAACCGTCCGAACCGGTTACTAAAACTTTTTTACCTTTTAATTTCATATTGCCTACCTGCTCTTAAATAAAAAATAGCAACAGCCCGTTTAGACCTGTTGATCCTGACACGAACAAACTCGACACACTTGAAGGTGTGTCGCTGCAAATTAAATGATCTTGAACACATTGATATAATTCTCGTTATCCACGATCCTGGTCTCGCAATTGACAGTAAGGATATCGCTCCGGTCCGATTCCTCCAGCTGATTCCTGAAGCTAACCTTGATCTTGCTCCTGTCGATCACCTGGACCGCCCACTTGGCGATCTCGCTCATCTCGTTCCTGCCGGCAATGATGATCTCGGTGTAATTGCCGTTGATCTTGGTGAGGATGGCGTTCTGGATCTTCTCCCGGATGGAGAGGATATCCTTAACGGTCCGCTCAAAATAATTATAGGTCCTCTGCGTCTTTTCAATGATGGCTTTCGGGGTCAGATGGTACAGGATGCGCTTCTTGTTCATGTTCCTGATCTTGATAAAACCCTTGTTGATGAGCCTCCTGATGATGATATTGGTCATTCCCAGGGAGATACCGGCTTTTTCCGCGATATGGCGCTGGGTCACCTTGTTATCCTCGTTCAGGATCTCGATGATCTTATACTCATCGTCATTCAAACTGTTTAAATAATCCATCATGGTCTTTTTTCCTGTTGTTTAAATATTGTATCTGTACTTTATGCTCTGAAATGATAGTATGTAAATACAGATTCAAT
>JAQTRT010000317.1 GCA_028711675.1 bacterium
CTGTACAGGCGGCGATATCAGCCGTACAGCCATTCTTGATAATTTCTGCTGGGGTGCCCTGGATACGCCTGAACAGTTCGGTGAACTGGTGAAAGCCTGCAATGCTTGTTACGATACAGCTAAAATATATAAGACGCCGTTCATTTCCGGCAAGGACAGCCTGAACAACAAATATCTCATGGAGAACGGAGATACGGTATCCATCACATCCTCCCTTCTGATCTCCGCTGTCTCGGTCATTGAAGATATACGGAAATGCATTACCATGGATTTAAAGGCTGATAAGAACGCCCTATATCTTATCGGTGTCACGCGGGATGAATTCCCCCCTTCTGTCCGGCCTAAGGTCTCGTACAGGCAGATGCAGCTCCTTCAGAGAGCCATCGGGAAAGAGCTTCTCCTTTCCTGCCATGATTGTTCCGAGGGAGGTTTGGCCGTAGCCCTTGCTGAGATGAGCTTCTCCGGCGGTCTGGGCGCGGAGATAAATTTAAAATCCATACCGCATGAGATAACAAACGGGAAAAACGGCCTTGAGATACAGCTTCTCTTTTCCGAGACCAACAGCAGGTTCATCGCTGAGGTCAGTCCCGGGAATGAGAAAGAGTTCATAAGATGCATGAAAGGCGTCCGGTGCGTCCGGATCGGACACGTGACCCGGGAGAAGAAATTCAGGATCAAGGGGATGAAAGACGAGATCCTCCTTGATGCGGATACCATGTCTTTAAAAGATGTCTGGCAGAATGCCCTGGTAAAAAAGCTGTGAACAGGGAAAGCGAAGATTGATTTATGAGAAAAATTAAAACCATCATCCTCCGTGCACCCGGGACCAACTGTGACCGGGAAACAGCTTCTGCTTTTCAAATGGCCGGAGCTGATCCGGAGGTCATCCATATCAATAAGGTCCTCAGGAAAGAGGTCTGTCTCGCGGATTATCATATCCTAGTGATCCCGGGCGGATTCTCCTATGGTGACGATATTTCCGCAGGCAGGATCTTTGCCAACAAGTTCCGGTATAAGCTCCTGGAGGAGATCAGGGATTTCAGCAGCAGCCGAAAACTGGTCCTTGGCATATGCAACGGATTCCAGGTGCTGGTTAAAGCCGGACTCCTTCCTTTCACAGACCTCAAACCGAGCGTCACATTGACCTATAATGATTCGGGGAAGTATGAATGCCGCTGGGTGTACATGAAAACGAATAATGCCAGCGCCAGTTTCTGGATCAAAGATCTCCCTGATATCGTGAGGCTTCCCGTGGCCCATGCCGAGGGTAAGTTCTTCACGGACCAGCCGACCCTGTCGCGGATCGAAAAGGAGAATCTTGTCCTGCTTCAATACTGCGACGAGAAAGGCCGGGAGGCCGTTTATCCGGCCAATCCCAACGGTGCCCTGAAGAGCATAGCCGGCATCACAAATCCGCAGGGAAATATTTTCGGGCTCATGCCTCATCCTGAACGTTTTGTCATCAGGCAGCATTATCCTTCCTGGACCAGGGAAAAGAACGTGGTGCCGTACGGTTTCCGGATCATTGAAAATGCAGTAAAGTTCGCGGAAAAAAATTTTTAATATGTTGTCAGGAACAACAATGGAGTGACTCTTCCATGTGCGGAATATTCGGTGTTTTTAATAATAAGGAAGCAGCTGAACTGACATACCTTGGCCTGTACGCTCTTCAGCACCGCGGACAGGAATCCTGCGGCATTGTCTCCACGGATAAAAAGAAATTCTATCAGTCCATCGGTATGGGCCTGATCTCTGATGTTTTCCAGAAAGACGTGCTGTCCGGTCTGAAAGGGAACAGCGCCATCGGCCACAGCCGTTATTCCACGGCCGGTTCCACGGTCCTGGATAATGCCCAGCCTATTTCCATTAAATTCATCGGCAATGATCTTGCCATAGCCCATAACGGCAATCTCTGCAATTACAGGAGCCTGAGGCTGAAACTGGAGAAAGAGGGTTCGATCTTTCAAACCACGTCGGACAGCGAAGTGATCCTTCATCTTATCGCACGTTCCCGAAGGAATACGCTTGAAGAACGGATCAAGGATGCCCTGGAGAAGGTCAAGGGCGCTTATTCCATTCTTTTCCTGACCCAGGATAAAATGATCGCAGTCAGGGACCCTCTGGGCATCCGTCCCCTTTGTCTGGGAAAGGTGAAGAACTCCTTCATCGTCTCATCCGAGACCTGTGCTTTTGACCTTCTGGGCGCCCGGTATATCAGGGATATCGAACCCGGCGAGATGGCCGTGTTCTCCGGGAAAGGATTGGTCTCCCGGAAGATCTTCAGGAGCCCCCGAAAAGCCTGCTGTATATTTGAATATGTTTATTTTTCACGGCCTGATTCAAAGGTTTTCGGCCGGCCGGTCTATACCATCCGCCGGGAGTTCGGCCGGCAGCTGGCAAGGGAACTGGCCGGGAGGATGAACCTGAAGAATGCCGATATCGTTATCCCGGTCCCGGATTCTGCTAACGTGGCGGCTGTCGGCTTCAGTGAACAATCCGGGATACCTTATGAGATCGGTTTTATCAGGAACCATTATATCGGCCGTACGTTCATCGAGCCTGAACAGCGGATACGCGATTTCGGCGTCAAGATAAAATATAATCCTGTTAATGAAGCCCTGAAAGGGAAAGAGATCATCCTGGTCGATGATTCCATCGTACGCGGGACGACCAGCCGCAAGCTCATCCGGATGCTGAGGAAAGCGGGTGTGAAAAAAATACATCATGTCATCAGTTCCCCGCCTATCCGGTATTCCTGTTTTTACGGCATCGATACGCCGGTGAGGGATAAACTGATCGCCAGTCATAAGAACATCGAGCAGATCAGAAAATTCATCGAAGTGGATTCCCTTTATTATCTTTCCCTGGACGGCATGGTAAGGTCTACGGGCATGAAGAAGAATGATTTCTGCCTGGCTTGTTTCAACGGTGATTATGTCATCCGGCCGGAAAAATAGGCTTGTTGGATCACAGCCGGGAGGGGAGAGGCCTGCAGCTAAAAGCACGGGTTTTGTTCAGGGCATTTCTATATATCTGCTTTATTCTCAAAAAAATCCTTAAAAAGCTTGTAATGATCTGTCTCTTCATACCGGAC
>JAQTRT010000318.1 GCA_028711675.1 bacterium
GTAAAAAATAGCGCTTTGTTCTTTGATCCGTCTTTTCATTTTTTATATAAAACTATAATACAGAAATTAAAATGGTTGTCAACAGAATATCTTATCCCGGCTTATGTTATTTTATATAAAAAGGTGCCGGTTTTTAACATTCGCTTGACATTTGACATTGAGGAATATAAAAGACGAAATCGCCTCGTAACACTGCAGCCATAAATTGTAAATTTATCTTTTAAGAGGTGCCGCTTAACTATTGATGGATATTTCATTAAAAAAATGTATCTTTTTAATAATATGGATAGGTTAAAAGCATGGAACAAAAACTAGCGGATTTCCCTAAACTTGTATCGCTCACGATCACAAACCAATGCAATCTGCGCTGTAAGATGTGCGGCCAGTGGAGTGAAGAAGGATACATGCTGAAAAAGAAGCCGGCCGATTCGTATAGCGGGAACGTAGTTCCCTTCGACCGCCTCCTTAAAGTAGTGGATGAAGCACATGAGCACCGCGCCTCCCTGATCATCCGCGGAGGAGAGCCGCTTCTCTTTCTGCGTCTTATGGATCTCCTTGCCTACATCAAATCAAAAAGGATACCTGTTTCGGTTGAGACGAACGGCGTACTCCTGAATAAATATGCGGAATCTATTGTCAAACTCAGGATCGACCATCTGACCATATCTGTGGACGGTCCGGAAGAGATCCACGATCATGTCCGTGGCGTCAGGGGGACATTCGCCGGGCTCCGTGAAAGTCTCCGGGAACTCGAGAAATATGAGAACGTATATGGATACAAAATCAATCGTGGAATCACATGTACGCTCAGCAAATACAATTACCGGGGATTGGGTGCTATGGCCGATGTGGCGAGGTCACTCGGGTTCAATGGCATCTGTATTGTTCCCTGTTATTTCATTCCTGAAAGACAGGGACTTGCCTATGAAAAACTGATGCGGGAGGAGTTCTCCTGCGGAGCTTATTCCTGGAGAGGTTTTCACCATGAAGGATCCGGTGTGGATGTTGACCTGTTTCTTGCGCAACTCAAGGAGTTTAAATCGAAGCTGGGAGAGCTCCGATCCTACCCCTATATGGCGTTCACGGATGACGAATACCGGGAATGGTACTCGAGAAGCGATACAACGGTTCACCAGGCCGGATGCAATAACATCCGGGGGGTGTTGGATGTCCAGCCTGACGGGAATGTCAATTTTTGTGTTGATTTTCCGGATTATGCAATTGGAAATGTGGCGGAGAGTACCCTGCATCAGATATGGCACTCGGACCGCGCGCGTAGGTTCAGGGAACTGAGAACAAAAATGGAGATGCCCGTCTGCTACCGTTGCGGAGCGAAATATATGGGGTAGATTTTAGATCAACCTGTCTGCGATCCTTGTTCAAGCTGTATAATCCTTGACAACACAATCAAATTATTTATATTCATTCTATTCCCATGAAAAACCCTGTATTTTTAAGTTCCGTCAGAGCCGTATCCGGATACATCAAGGCAAAGCCACCGTCACAGATCATGGGCCTGAGCCTTTTTATGATCCTTGTTCTCGGGGCCCTTGATTATTGCACAGGATACGAGATCTCATTTTCCATATTTTACTTTATCCCAATTCTCATCGTAAGCTGGTATACATCGCTCTCAAACGGTGTGATCATCTCCTTTTTAAGCGCCGTAGTCTGGGGTATCGTCGATTATTTTTCGGGCCATACTTATTCTTATATACTCATACCTGTTTGGAATACCCTGATGCGTCTCTTTATCTACTTTATTATAACATATCTTATTACTACTCTGAAAAAATCTCTGAATGAAGAAAGAAAACTGGCACGGGAAGACCATCTTACCAGGACATGGAACAGCCGGTATTTCCTTGAAATAGGTGAAATCGAGACCAAACGCGCCTTCAGATACCGGCATGACCTTACCCTGGTTTATCTTGACCTGGATGATTTTAAAAAAATCAACGACCGGTACGGCCACCTTGAAGGAGACCGCTGTCTGGCCCTGATTGCAGAGACCATCAAGAAAAACTTGCGGATCCATGACGTGCTGGCCAGACTCGGCGGTGATGAATTCGCAATCCTGTTCCCGGAAACAAGCCAGCGCCAGGCCCGGTCCATTGTTAAGAAGATCCGCACACACGTTAAAGCGCTTATGACAAAGAACCGATGGCCCGTGACCCTGAGCATTGGTGTCACCACCTGTTCGAAAAAAAATTGCGATATTGAAACGCTCATCAGGAAAACGGATGAGGTGATGTATTCGATAAAAAGAAAAGGAAAGGATAACGCCGCCTTCATCCGGATCTAATCCTTCTTGAGGAGAAAAAAGTACCGGTCCTTGACGTTTGACATATAAATAAAAAAGTGATATTTCAACAGCAAAGGAGAGCCTCCATTATTACCAGATGGTGATGATTATGGGAAAAACATGCAAAAAGTGCCTTTTAACCGGCCGGGTTGCAGGTATAACAATTGACGAAAACGAATTATGCGATTATTGTGCTTCAAGAAAAAGAAATGACTGGGAAGAGAGATTTAATATTACGGAAAACCTGAAAATGAGATTAAGGGATGAAATGGAAAAATATTTTGACCGTATAAAGGGACAATATGCCTATGACTGTGTCCTGGGCTTATCAGGCGGAAAGGACTCATCTTATCTGTTGTACCATTTGATCAAAGTGAAAAAAATGAAAGTCCTGGCCGTCCATATCAACATGCACTTTGAAAGCAGGGTGGCAGAAAAAAACATAGAGGCGTTAAGGAAGCGGCTGGATTTTGATCTGGAAACCGTTGATCCGGGTTTTGAGTTTTACAGAAAATTCTTCCGAACGCTTTTTCTCAATCCGAACAAGGCAGGTTATCTGAAAAGCATATGCTATACGTGCGGCCCCCTTAACATTGGATTCTGTTTAAAAACCGCCGTTGACAGGAAGATTCCCCTGGTGCTTCTGGCTTTTTCGCCCAACCAGCCGGAGGATCTCTTTTTTGAATGGGGCAGGGAAATAATCCGGGCTAAGGACTGGATCCCGG
>JAQTRT010000319.1 GCA_028711675.1 bacterium
AGCCTTTTAAGCCTTTTTAACCTTTTTTATTCATTCCCCCATGACCTTGATGACCAGCTTTTTTGGCCTGCACCCGTCAAATTCAGCATAATAGACCTGCTGCCAGGGGCCGAAATCGCACCGGCCACCGGTCACCGGAATGACCACTTCATGACCGAGCAGGAGATTCTTGAGATGCGCATCCCCGTTGGTTTCGCCTGTATGGTGATGTCTGTAATCAGCGTAAGGCGCCAGTTTCTCAGCCCACTCATCGATATCCTGTATCAATCCGTTCTCCGCATCATTGATATACACACCGGCCGTGATATGCATGGCTGAGACCAGGACCATCCCTTCCTTGATCTTGCTCTCCCGGACGGCCTGTTCGACCTCGTCCGTGATATTGATGTATTCCCTTTTTTTCCTGGTATGGAACAGAAGATATTTCGTATGGAATTTCATGATGTGGGCGGTAAGAGATTTGAACTCCTGACCCCTTGCTTGTAAGGCAAGTGCTCTCCCAGCTGAGCTAACCGCCCATGGTTTATAAAATATAATAATTTAATATAAAAAGGCAAGAAAAATAATACCTTCTTAATATTTAAAAAAGTAATTGACTAATAAATAAAAAAATGTATGTTCTTTACCAGATTTAAATGAAGTCCTCTGTTCCCATCAGGATGTTCATAAACGGGCTGTAGCGCAGCACGGCTAGCGCACTACCTTGGGGTGGTAGGGGTCGAGAGTTCAAATCTCTCCAGCCCGAATTTTCCCGAATCCCCTGAAAGCAGACATACGAAAGGGCTTCGGGATGTCGCCCATAGAGACGGCACATGAGTAGAGCGGTTGTAAAACAGCAGGGCTCCATTTTATTGATCTGTTTTAGTTCTTTTAAAACTGAAATGATCCGTTCTGTTCGCGGTGAAACTAATTATTTATGAAACTTTTAATTACCAATGATGACGGCATCAACGGCCAGGGTCTGAAACCCCTTATCAGAAGCCTGAAAAAGCTCAGCCCGGATGTTGTCACCATTGTCCCGGACCGCGAGAGGAGCGCAGTCAGCCAGGCCATTACCCTGAGCGCCCCTATCCGCATGACAAAGATCAGCTCCCGGACCTATACCATTGACGGAACTCCCACAGATTGCGTTTATCTCACTGTTCTGGGTGCCCTGCCCGGCAGGCTTCCGGACATCGTCATATCCGGTATTAACCGCGGGGCCAACCTGAGCGAGGACATTGTTTATTCCGGTACTGTGGCAGCAGCCATCGAAGCTGCTCTGGCCGGCATAAAGTCCTTTGCCATATCCATGGATGCTTATCAGGGTAACATTCATTATGAGACCGGAGCGCGGTTCGCACAGAAGTTCGTCAGGCTGCTTTCTGCCATGAAAGTGCCCAAAGGTCTCTTTTTTAATATCAACATCCCCAACCTGGCCCCGGGCCGGGTGAAAGGGGTCAAGATCACAAAGCTGGGTTCCCGGAAATACCTGGACAAGCTGATCAAAAGACACGACCCGAACGGCAATCCTTATTTCTGGCTCAGCGGGGACGAGGTCCTTTGGAAAGAGGAGAAGAATACGGATTACTCCGAGGTGAAGAAAGGGTTCATATCCATTACCCCGCTTCACCTGGACCTTACAGCGTATGAATTCATCGGTAAATTAAAAAGAACGGCCGGGACGCTCCTGACAAAATAAGACCCGGGAAACGGAGTTGTATATGGATAAAGAGAGCCTTGAGAACGGCTTGTTTTATTTTAAAGAAAAGAACTTTGCGAAAGCCTTAAAATGTTTCGAGAACATGGAGAACGACAAGAAATACTATTACATGGGCCTGACCCATGTGCGGCTGAAAGATTATGATTCAGCCATACGGAACCTGAAGATATATCTGAGGAAAGAGACCGATTACCAGCTCATGATCCAGATCAGCATGATCCTGGGTTATGTGCATGTCCAGAAATCGGAAATGGTCAAAGCCAGGAAATATTTCGAAAAGGCCCTTCAGCTCGATTTCAACAATTCCAAGGCTTATGCTGCCCTGGGCTACATCGATTTTCAGCTGAAGAACTATAATCTTTCCATTAAAAATCTGAAACGGGCCATTGAACTGGACCAGCAGAATGCCACAGCCCATAATTCTCTGGGTTACATCTATGCGGACATCAACATGGACACGGACCAGGCTGTCATGGAATGCGAGACTGCCCTGCAGCTCATTCCGGATTATGCCATGTACCTGGACAGCCTGGGCTGGGCTTATTATAAAAAGAATGATTTCACGAACGCGAAGAAATACCTGAGCATGGCCCTGGAAAAGAACCCGGATAACCAGGATATACGGAAGCATTTCAGGGATGTCATCACCAGGGAGATGAGCACGAAAAAGGAACACATCGACTAAGGAAATCCTGAAGATCCATTATGGCGAGATCCGTTGTAACGTTTTCATGATTTCCCGTCTTTGTAGCGCCGCACCTTCAGGTGCGGTGATTCGCATAATCAACGGATTTGAAAATCCGTTGCTGCTAAAGATGGGACCATTGTTAACACCCTCTAAGGAGTATTTATGATCACACAAGAGACGGTCATGAACAGCCTGAAGAACGTTTTTGACCCTGAGATACCTGTGAATATTGTGGACCTTGGCCTCATATACGGGGTCGACGTCAAGGACGACAACGTGACAGTGGACATGACTCTCACGGCGTCCGGATGCCCCATGGCCTCTTATGTGTCCAAGATGGCCGAGGATGAGCTGAAGAAGATCGCCGGTATCAAGGAGATAAAGGTCAATATTGTCTGGGAACCGCCCTGGTCACCGGACATGATGTCTGAAGATGCCAAAAAGAAGCTTGGCTGGACATAAATAATATCCTTTCACTTATTATTTCCTGCTCCTCTTGAAGCTTTTCATAATTACATCAAGCGATTTTTCTTCAAATTCGACAGGTGACGGCGGCAGCCGCGGGATCATGAACAGAATATATTTGTATAAAAATGTCTCCTTGATCCAGATTTTAGAGAGGACCTGGCCGT
>JAQTRT010000320.1 GCA_028711675.1 bacterium
TGTATAAAGACGATATATAAATATAAGAACATAGTTTTTTAAAATTAATAGTCAAGTCAAAAAAGGATTTCTTGCTGCAAAGACACGAAGACACAAAATTAAAGGTGTAAAGGCAGTAAAGGCTTAAAAGGCTATAAAGGTTTTAAAGGTTCTTGCCAAATGTAATTATATTTACATTTAAAGCCTTTATAACCTTTATTACCTTCTCTTTGTGCCTTAGTGGCAGAATTTTATGTATAATAGTTTTTAAACCAAGACGGTTTTTATCCTGATTATCATTGACAAACAGGAAAAAGTACCTATCTTAGACGTGGACATCATCTGCCCCTGTGATTACAGGGACCCTGACCTGGATGAATTCGGAAGCTGTTTGTATGTTTCGGACATGATCTTGAACGGCGGTATGGAATTAAAGGCCATCCCCGACAGAAAGGGAACGGGGGTAAAGAATCCGGTCCTGCGAACAGCGGATGTGTCAATCCCGTCTTTGCCCCTTCCGGTATGGAGGTGCCGTGTCTGCGGTTATCTTTGTGCCAGGGAGCATCCGCCGGAGACCTGTCCGGTCTGCAAGGCGCAGAAAGACCGTTTTGAAAAGTTCATGTAAAGTCCGGTCTGTCTCACCGTTTCCACTCGTTTTACCCGCATTTTTTATTTCCAGGGTTTAAAGAGATTTTTAAAAGCGCGCGTTTCGGAGACCAGTTCTATGGTCTCATCATACTTCTGGTAGATGATGAAGAAGGAGAGGAACTGGAGAAGGATGTACGTACCGGAATAAACGGCCAGCAGACCGAGCATGGTGAATCCCATGATAATGAAGAAAGAAGCAAGCAGGAGAAAAAGGCCCAGGGAATAAAGGACATTGTCCATGACCAGTAAAAAACTCCGGGAGAGCGCCCGGAAGATGGATGTTTCTCTGGTGAGCAGTAACGGGAGGAGATAATTATTCATGAGCAGAAAAATGACTATAACCCAGAGGATGAACCCGGTCAGGATGAGGCCCAGGAGGGGGATACGGGGAGTTACTATCTTCCAGTAAAAATAAAGATTTAGGTAAAGTAAAAGGGAAATCAGAGAGAGCATCAGGATAACGGCCAGGCTTTTCCAGAAGAACCGGGCTGTTCCCCGGAAAAAATACGAAAGTTTCAGCATGTCCATGGATAATATTTTTTCCGGCAGGGTGAATTTCGGGGCTGTGACCATCTGGCTGATGATCTGGGAGATGTAATACCCTGCGCCGAACGAGAACGGCGAATAATACACGATGACAGCAAGGAAAGCATAAAGGAACGGATGAGTGATGCGGGAATACAGCAGGACATAGATGGTGTAAAAGACCGGAAGGTTCAGAATGAACCAGAGGGCTGATACGGAGAATATTTTCGTGATATTGTCAAAGAATGTCCAGATGAACTGTTTGATAAGGTCTTTAAAATAAACGGGACGGGTCATGAAATTATGATCTCTGGTTGAATATTTTTTTTAAAAAAGTATGCCCTTCTTTAATGAAGAGAGGCGGTCTTTTCAGTATGTTTTCCGAGTAAGTCTTAAAATGATGGTTGGGACACAGGGCTTTTCCCTTGGAATAAAAGATGAAGGGGACCTCCTTGTTGATATGGGTCCGGTATTTAACCGGTGTGGGATGGTCGGGAAGGAGGATGATGCTGAATTTTTCCTGTGCTTTCAACAGGGTGCGCACGATCTCCCTGTCTATCTTTTCAATGGCTTTGATCTTTTCCTTATAATCGCCCTTATGGCCGGCTTCGTCCGTGGCCTCGATGTGGATGAAGATGAAATCATATTTTTTCAGGTTTCGCAGCGCATAGAGGGCTTTATTCCTGTAGCACGTGTGGAAATCACCGGTGATACCGGGTACATCGATCACATCCATCTTTAAAAGCCGTGCTATACCTTTGATTATGTCCACAGCCGAGATGACAGCCCCTTTTAACCCGTATTTTTTATAGAAGGAATCGGTATCCACAGCATAACCCTCGCCCCAGAGCCAGACCGCATTGGCCTTGATCTTTCGGGTTCTCCGGAAAGAGGATTGGGTCAAGATCCGGTTTGCTTGTTCCATGATGCCGATGATGACATTCCTGTCCTTTCCTTCGGGAAGGTGCTGGTGAATTTTTTTCCCCAGGATATCGTGGGGTGGTACTGTGTGTATGTTCAGTCCTGCCCGGCTGATCTTGACGAGGTTCCTGTACCCGACGCCCGGATAGAATTTTTTCCCCTGGCCTATCTTCCTGTTCAGTTCCCTGATAAGACCCCGGGCTTCAAGGGATTTGATATCTCCCCCTGTATTATCTATCATGATATCGTCCTTGACCGTGACGAAATTCAGCCTGAGGATGGTCTCTTGTTTATTGATCCTGATGTTCTGGGATAAGGCTTCCAGGGCGCCGCGTCCGATCCTGACCTTCCTGGGATCGACACCCAGAAGGCTCAGGTTAGCCACGTCGCTGCCCGGTTCATGATGGTCCGGAACTGTCCGGACAGCACCTGTCAGACCGTTCTGCAGAAGAAAATTGATATGGGGGATGTAAGCTTTTTCCAGGGGCGTCTTATTCTTCAGTTCTTTCACGGCCAGGTCCGTAAGTCCGTCAGGGATGATCATGACATATTTCATGCGGTCACCTGGGGGCCTTCATGAAGATACAGGATTTTTTCGATCCAGCGGTAAATAAGCTGGTAAACGAACTCCTTGTCCTTGTCTATGGAAAGGGAATGGTAAAATTTGCTAAGCACCGTGAATTCCTTGATATTGGAGTGAAGGAGGCTGAAGAAGGAACGTACGGCTTCGGCATCGATCAGGTGGTCTTCTTCGGCCTGCAGCGTGTACACGGGAATATTGATCTCCGGGGCCATCTTCGTGAGCTTGTTCATGGCGTCGTTCATGGCCAGGAAGAATTCAGAAGTCACGTTCTTAACATCCAGTTCATCGCTCTGCAGTTTTTTCTGCATTTTAAAATCACGGGTAAGTATTTCCTTGGTGAGGGGGATTTCGTAGGGCGAGT
>JAQTRT010000065.1 GCA_028711675.1 bacterium
CGAGAACTGGGACGGCAGGGGAGGCCAGATCGTAGGCAACGGCGTGGATAAGGGAGGTGCATCCCGCATCGGCCTGGCCACGAGTACGAACCTTATCACGGGCTGGCAGAGATGGACCAATAATCCCATCATTGACAATAACCAGGGTTATGAACAGATCGACCCGCCGTACGGGTATAACGGCGGCTGCGAGGATCCCCGTATCTTTAAAAAGGATGATACCTGGTATATCACTTATACCGGTTTTCACGGCGCTGTGGATACCTGTCTGGCCACGTCGCAGGACCTAATGAACTGGACCAAGAAAGGGCCCATTATCAGCAGCCGGAAGAACGGTGTGATCCTTCCCGTGAAATTGAACGGAAAATATTATATGTATTACGGCGATTCCGCGTTCTGGGTGGCCTGGACAGAGAACGATGACCTGACCGGATGGCATGATGTGAACGGTGAAGTGACGCTTTTCACACCCGGTTACGCGGCCTTTGATTCCTGGTCCATGGAAACATCGGCACCCCTTATGCTCTGCGAGGACGGGATCCTGTTCCTGTATTTCGGCGTACGCGGCATCACATCCGCGGAACGGGATGTATGCACACCGCATTTACCCGGAAGCGGGGGCGACGGAGTGGCCTCTGATGCCACAGGCATCTATTCCCTGGGCTGGGCCCTGACTTCCATGAACAATCCTTACACGGTCCTGAAACGGGCTCACCGGCCTTTCCTGGCCTGCGAGAAGGATTATGAACTGGCCGGCCAGGTTTACGGCGCGCTCTTCGGCGAGAGCATCCTGCGCCAGGTCGAGAAAAGGCCGGATAACAGGTTCAGGGAAAAATGGTATTTCCATTACGGCGGCGGGGACACCTACATGTGCGTGGCTACAGCCGAGAGCCCCACGAATAAAAAAGTACTGAAATATCATCTGCCGGTCATGACAAAACAGAATTCCGGTTTTGAATCCGCATCGGTTTCTGATCCGTCAGCCCTGTATGAGGCCGGAACGATAAAAATGATCTATACGGCTTATGACGGGTTCCAGACGAGTCTGGGCAAGGCAGAGAGCCCTGATGGTTTTACATTCACGCGTCATCCTTCGCCTGTCCTCTCAGCCGGTACTAATGTATATGACCGCTACGGCGTGGATTCACCCGAGCTTTTCAGGAAAAGCGGACAATATTATATAACCTATAACGGCAGCGATAACGGGGCTACGGCCGGCAACATCTGCCTGGCTTCCTCTCCGGACCTGATCAACTGGACACGGTACGGCGAGATCTTTCAGCCTTCCGGTTCCTGGTGCAGGAACAGTCCCGTGGAACACGGTGTGATCGTGCCGCAGAAAGTGAACAACAGGTGGGTCATGTATTTTGAAGGGAAGTCCGTTCCCTGGGAGAGCAGGATCGGCGTCGCTTACTGCGATTCGGACGATATCACGGATCCAAACAACTGGTATGAACCTTCCGATCAGCCTGTCCTCTCGGCCCGTTCGGGTTATTTTGACAGCCAGGGCCTGAGGCCGGCCGGAAGACCGATCATATCCAGCAATAAAATATTCCTTTTTTATAGCGGCTGGGCTGCTGACCACCGCATCATGATGGGCTGGGTGTCTTTTAACAGGAACGATCCGCTTGAAGTTGTTGAGCGGTGTGAAAAACATATAATCATGCCTACGGATGAATTCGAGGGGACACAGGAGATCGGTTCCGGGTCTATGGTCTTTATGAATAACATGGGTTATATCCATTACGGCGCGGGTAAAAAGAACATCGGCCTTGCCCTTGTGAACGACGTGCCGTATGCTTTCAATATCCAGGTTTCCACGAATACCAATTCATCCCCTGTGCCCGGTCCGGTTTCGGCCGGAACGCCCCGGTTCGTGGCAGGCCTGAAACTCGAAAGATCGGGAAATAATAATACCATTTCCTGGTCCCCTGTTGTAAGGAATGAGGATAATTCCGTCCCTGCCACTACCAATGATATCGTGCACTCCTACAGGATCTACCGGAGCGATTCCGCAGACGGGACCTGGTCCCTTCTCGGGCAACCGGCCGGCCTGTATTACCAGGATACACAGCCGCCCACAGGAACATATTATTACAAGGTCACGGCCTGCAACCGGTCCGGGAACGAAAGCCGGGCCTGGGCTGTCGTGGATTCTTCGGCGGAAAAGAATACTGTTGCCCTGCTTTATGATAACGATCTGTTGAGGACCAGGATCACAGTGCCCTATGAAGCAAGCCGGTCCCTCTGGAAGGGACAGAACGATTACAAGGACGATCTTTATTTTTCTGTCTCCAGGGCACCGTCCCTGGAAAGAGGCAATGTTTTTTACTGTTATGACATCAAGGTTAAAAAATATTCGGATGACTCCCTTGTGGATAACTTTAAGACAGGATCTGACCTGGATTACCTTTTTTATTATACCGTGAACGAATCCGGATATGTGGAAGATTCCAGGGTGCTCTCTGCGGAAGCGGAGAAATACCTGAAGATATTCCGTTTCAACAACGTGGAATGGGTCATCTGCGGCGGCTCTACCGATCCTACCGGCTGTTCCGTCAATGTCCGTGATAACCGTGTCACGCGGTTCGGACTCGGTTACAGAGGCCCTTATACGGAATTCACCCTGACCCAGCTTGAGCCTAAAAAGGTCTTTACTCCCCTGGGTGATTATCCCCATAATGAAATGAAATTTTATTTCGCCAATCCCGAGAAAAAAAAGATCAGCTGCACGGTATATGATCTGAAAGGCCGTTTGCTCAGGGAACTGCCTGTAAAAATGCTGACGGACCTGGAGGGTTATTTTTCCTGGGACGGCAGGGACACGGACAAAAAGCTGTGCAGGAACGGCGTGTACATTTACCAGCTGGTCTATGGTGATAAGAGAATGAACGGAACGGTCATCCTGGCCAAATAAGAGAGCGGGGCTGCGGTCTGGCCCCGGCATGAAAATCAGTTCCGGAACGGTACCCGGTATTGAAATATTCATTCAGAAGGAAGAGCAGATGAGATTTTTTCTGATTTTTTTTATAACCTTTGGCTTGACGACAGAAATGCAGGCAGCCCCTTCGCATGTTCATTCCGATGCCGTGAGCAATTTCATTGCCGGTCTTGACCTTTCTGATAAATACATTCAGCAATCTTTTAAACAGTGTTTCCCCAATACCCTGGACACGACCATAACCCTGGAAGGCGATAATACGACTTATATCATAACCGGGGATATTAACGCCATGTGGGTGAGGGATTCCTGCGCCCAGGTCCATCCTTATATTTTTCTCAGCCGCAATGATAATAATCTGAAACGCGTCATCAACGGCACCATCCTGCGCCACATCAAACACATGAACATTGGCGATCCTTTCATCAATTCCTGGGAAGAAGGATACACCGTGCATGAGTATAAATATGAGCCGGACGGTCCGGCTTATTTCATCCGGATGTGCTGGCTTTACTGGAAGGTCTCCGGCGATACGTCCTGGACCAACGGCACAGGTTCGTTCGACTGCCATAACGCGTTCAACCGTATCCTGGATAAGCTCAGGCTGGAACAAACGAACCATACACCGTATACAGGCATGGTCTATAGCCTGTTCAGGCCCAGCGACGACAACTGTGTTTATCCCTACCTGGTACCGAGTAATATGTTCCTGGCTTCCACGCTCCCGAAGCTCAAGGAGATGTACCAGGCGTTCTGGCCTTCGGATACGGGAAATATTAACCGCTGCCAGCTCATCCGCGACACCATCATGAGCGGGCTTACCAATTTTGCCCTGTATGATCACCCGGTTTATGGGAAAATATGGGCTTTTGAGGTTGACGGGAACGGCCAGTTCCTCCTCATCGATGACGCTAATGTCCCTTCCCTGCTTTCAGCTCCTTATATTGAGTTCTGTTCCAATAACGACACGGTGTACCGGAACACGAGAAGGTTTCTCCTGAGCTCCTCGGACCCTTATTATTATTCCGGTTCGTTCGGCAGCGGTGTGGGAAGCTATCATACGGCTCAGGTCGATTCCAGGAGAGCCTGGCCCATGTCCGTCATGATGCAGGCCTTTACTTCCGGGGATGATCAGGAGACAGCCCTCATGCTCGATTACCTGAACAACATGGACGCAGGGACCCATTTCATGCACGAGGGTGTTTATGTGGATAATCCGGCCCAGTACTCAAGGTCCTGGTTTGCCTGGGCCAATACCCTTCTGGGCGAACTTGTCATGAGAAAGATACTCGGTCTTAATTTTTATCCCGGGGACGGCGTGTACCTTCGGCCGGTTCCGAATAACAGGCTCCAGTCCATGGTCCTGACCAATTCCGTCTCTTTCGGTGATGTGAATAATATAAAAATTAGGATAACCGGCACAGGGCCCGGTATCCTGTCCGGTACCATCAATGCCGGACCGGTCATTCCGGATGCGCAGAAAGGTATCAGGATTTCATCAGATCCTGCTGATATCAATATCAAGATGAAGACAAATCTGGTCATCCAGAAATCCGTAAACCTGACCGGTTTCTTTAACCGGGACGGGATGAGCTGGGATTCCGCGAAAAATAACGGGAGCATTTCCGGGTCCGGTAATACCTCTTATGATGCCTTGTTTATCCCGGATATTCTATATTCTTCCTACAGCGGACTCCGGTTCAGTATGGGAAACAAGAGCGACGGCCAGAACAATGTCATCTCATCAGGCGGCCAGACCATTACCCTGACGAATGTAAAAGCAGCCAAGCTCCATATCCTGGCCTCAGGTGTGAACGGCAGCCAGACAGGCGTATTCCGTATCAGGTACAGGGACAACAGTTATGAGGATATCCAGAAAAGCTTCACGGACTGGTGTTCCGATGAGCCGGCCTATGAGGAACATTCAGCTGTGGTCATGGGCCACAGACACGACAGCGGCAGTGACCAGGTCGTTAAATGCCATGTGTATGAATACGTCCTTTATTTGAATAAGAACAAGGCGCTTGCTTCCATCACACTGCCCGCCAATGCGGGCATGGTCATCCTTGCCATGAATATCTGTGATTTTATTCCGGACCAGCTTTCGGTTTCAACAAACAAGGTTCCCAAGTTCGTCATCGGGCTTGATCTGGAATCCGGTCCTTCCGGCCAGGTTTTGGTCTGGGATCCGATTGAACGGAACAGCGACAATTCGATCCTGGATAGTACGTCCCGGATACTTTTTTACCGTATCTATCAGAGTACAGATTTAAAAAATTGGGTCATTGTCGCTGAAAAGACCAATACATCCTGTCCGCTCAATACCTTTGGTCCGGGTTATTTTAAAGTTACAGCCCTGAATGCAGGATACCAGGAGGGGGATGCCTGGGCTTTCCTCAGTACCAGTACCAATCTGATCCTGACATACCGCGACAGTACGGACGACGCCTTGATGGTTAAGCTCATTCTCTCTCCCGGGATATACAGGAGTTTCTGCAGGGAGAATAATGCTCATCAGGATGACCTGTACCTGAAGGTTTCGGTTCAGGACCCGGACGAGGATTCTCTTTTTACCTATAAGATCAGTGCCCGGACATATTCCGCAGACACGGAGCTTGCCGAGACAGCTCTTCCTGTTCCCATGGACGCAATATTTTATTTCAGGGTGGATCCTGTTACCGGTTATATCGAGGACACAACGGTCTCAAGCCCGGATGCGGGCAGATATATCAAGGTCTTCAGACATAACGGGATAGAGTGGGTATATTTCAGCGGCGCGGCGGACCCGGACAGCAACAGTGTGGCCGTGAAACCGGACCGCACCGGCCGGTACAGTATCAGGATGAAGAAAGTCAGTCCGGACGAGTTCACTCTGATGCAGATCGAGCCGAAGAAGATATTCACTCCGGCCGGTACAGAGCCCCATAACCGGATACGCTTTTATTTTGAGAACCCGCAGATAAAAAAAGCCGGATGCAGGATCTTTACGGTAAAAGGCGGGTATATCAAGGATCTGGACATGACCATGAACAGCCTGACAGACGGCTATTTCAGCTGGAACGGAAAGGACAAGGATGGACGTGAATGCGCCTCCGGAGTCTATGTTTACCAGCTGGAATGCGGCAATAAGATCATCAGCGGCACGATCATCCTGGCCCGGTAGCTGACCGTAAACTGACAGGCGGGATTTACAGGATTAAGAGGAAATAAATTAAGGATTCAGGATTATAAAATGGCTATTGATTCAATTTTTAATTCTTCTTATCCTGTTAATCCTGTCGAAAGATTTTAATCTGTTGCCTTCCATGATACGATACAGAGAAGGAGTATATAAATAATGGAACTGAAAAGAATTGTACGGTACCCGATCCTCAAACCTGTTAAATATCATGAATGGGAAAGGTCCTGTGTGTTCAACTGCGCTGCGGTTTATGACAACGGTCTGGTGCACATGATCTACCGCGCCACCGATACAGATGATCCTGATTCCATCATCTCGTCCCTGGGCCATGCTGTCAGCACGGACGGGATCAATTTCTTCAGGATGGACAAACCGGTCTTTACCGGCCAGGGTCAGCAGGAAAAAGCGGGGTGCGAGGATCCGCGCATCACGAAGATCGGTAATGAGTATTTTATGGTATATGTCTCGTATTCGGGAAAATATACTTTAAAATGGAGCGATACAAAGATCTCCATGGCTTCAACAAAGGATTTCATCCGGTGGAAACGCTGGGGCACTATCCTGGATGAGCAGGATAACAAGGATGCGGCGTTGTTCCCGGAAAAGATAAAGGGGAAATACGTCCTGCTGCACAGGAGGAAACCAAGTATATGGATCGCTTACTCGGACGATTTTCATAACTGGAAAAGCCACCGGACCATTATGAAGCCCATTCCCGGTACCTGGGAATCGGAGAAGATCGGGATCGCAGGGCCGCCGCACAGGACTAAGAACGGCTGGCTTCTTTTTTACCACGGGGTTGATAAAAAAAAGGTTTACCGTCTTGGTGTCGTGCTCCTGGACCTGAAGAATCCTGAAAAGGTGCTTGTCCGCCAGAAGGAGCCCATCCTTTCTCCGGAACTGAGCTGGGAATTGAAGGGCGCCGTACCCAACGTGGTTTTCAGCTGCGGTTCAATTAAAATGAACGGCCAGTACCTGGTTTATTACGGAGGCGCAGACAAGGTCATCGGCGCAGCCGGCATCCCGGAAAAAGAGATCGATCAGTTTAAATAAAAATACTGTCTGCAAGGAATTCATGCCATGATCATCTGGGATTTATTCAGGCCTATCCGGGGTCCATCACGGATTATCCCCTGCGGCTTGATTTTCTTTTTCAGTCTCGTTCTCTGCACAAGCGGCTTGTCCCAGCCTTCCCAGGTCCATCTGACCTGGCAGAATGATACCGGAACGTCCGTAACCGTGAACTTCCGTTCGGGTTCCTCGGACGGACGCGTGGAATACGGTCCTTCCCTGGTTTACGGTTCTGTCCGGTCCGTGACAGGGACGTCTTATGCTGATTCCTATATCCACCATATTGAACTGACAGGCCTGGCAGCCGGTACGGTTTATCACTACCGGTGCGGGAATCCGTCTGACGGCTGGAGCCAGGACTATACCTTTAAAACATCCTCGACACCGGATACTCCTTTTATTTTCGGGGCTTTCAGCGACAGCCAGAACCAGACCAATGTGAGACGTACGATCAAGAACAGCCTGAAAACATTCAGCCCGGATTTCTGTTTCCTCGCAGGAGATTCCGTTGATACGGGAACGAACCAGTCTCTTTGGGATAAATGGTTCTCCACCATGCAGGACCTGTCCGCCGTTTCACCCATCATGACGTGCCTGGGAAACCATGAAGAGAACAGTTACCGGTATTATGACCAGTTCAGCCTGCCCGGGAACGGTGTTGAATCCGGATATTTCAGCGAATCCTATTATTCTTTTAATTATAATAATGCTCATTTTATCTGCCTTTACACGGATATGGACCAGATGGGGCTCCAGAAAACATGGCTTTCCAACGATCTTCGAACCGCGGCGGATGACCCTGATATCCAGTGGAAATTCGTTTATTTCCACAAACCTGTTTATACATGGGCTGCGGGCCATACTCCCAATACCAATGCCCAGCGGTACTGGGTTCCTTTATTCGAGCAATACAGGGTGGACATGGTCTTCTCAGGCCATAATCATCTTTATGAAGAGAGCAATCCCATAAAAGCCGGGGTCCGGACAACGGAACAGCTGGGCGGGGTCCGTTATATCACGATGGGAGGTTCAGGCGGGTCCCTTGTTTCACCAGGAGCGACCAATTCCCTCCTGGCTTACACGGTATCCGTGCATCATCACTGTCTGGCCAATATCACCGGAGGCCAGCTTGTTTTTCAGGCTAAATATACCAACGGCAATACATTCCGTACGATCAGTATCACCAAGTCTACCTCACCGGTCCTTTCCGGGATCAGGACTTCGCCTTCCAGCCCCACGTCCGCCGAGGCTATAACGTTTTATGCGGAAGCCTTTGACTTTGACCGGATCAAATGGGTCAAGCTTTATTACCGGATCAATAGCGGAAGTTTTTCCGAGGTTTCCATGGTTTTTTCTTCCGGCCGCACATGGTCGTGCAGCATTCCCAAACAGGCCCGTTCGGCCATCGTGGATTATTATCTGAAAGTTTCGGATAATCTGGATACAACCGCTGTTTATGATAACGCCGGTTCCTATTACCGGTTCATCGTGTCTGATTCAGGTAAGCTGGAGACAGGAGGATTTTCCCTGACCGGTATTGAACCGGGGAAGGTGTTCTCCCCCGATGCACCTTCCCCGGACAATGAACTGAAGCTTTATGTCAGCTATCCCGAGATCAGGAACGCCGCGGCCAGGATCTATAGCGTATCAGGCTCCCTGGTCAGGACACTGCCTTTAAAACGGCTTAACATGAACAGCGGATATTTTTACTGGAACGGAAGGGATGATAATTCGGTCCCGGGCGGGAACGGCGTTTATATCTACCAGATCGAATGCAGCGGTGATCTCGTGACCGGTACGATCATCATGGCCAGGTAATTGATTGTAACGATAAAGAGGGATGGACAGGATTTGCGTGATAAGGAAAAGATAAGTAGCGACGGGTCTTTAGACCCGTTGATTTGCTACGGAAGTTGATTGCCGATTTACAGGAGGATGAATTGATGAACAGGACAAGAATTTTTTATATGCTTCTCTGTATGGTCTTTCTTTTCCAGTGCGGAAAAAAGCAGCAGCCGAATGAGCTGCGTTTCAGCGTCTGGGGCGGGGACGTGGAACGCCGGATCTGGATGAAAACCATTGAGGCCTTTGAGAAAGAGTATCCGCGGATAAAAGTGAACCTGGACGTCATCTCAAGCGGATACCAGGATAAACTCCAGAGCATGCTGGCCTCCGGCACGGCTCCCGATGTTTTTTATGTTGATCATTCCTCTTTGTTCTATAATCTGGCAGCCAAGGATATGCTGCTGAACCTTGATCCTTATCTGGAAAAGGATAAGGAGTTTAATATTAATGATTATTTTCCCCAGGCCCTGGCCATGTTCAGGCTGAACGGTTGCCTGTACGCTTTTCCCAAGGACCTGCATACTTTTGTGGTTTATTATAACAAAGACGTATTTGATGCATCCGGGATAAAATACCCGGAACCGGGTTGGAACTGGGACCAGTTCCTGGAGATCAGTAAAAAGCTCACAAGAGATGCGGACAAAGACAGCATCAGCGATCAGACGGGTTTTCTCTGGGACCCGCGTTACTGGGTCATGCTGGTTCATCAGAATAAGGGAAGGATCTTTGACCTTCCCCGTAAAAGGTCCTTGCTCGGCGATAAAAAAGTAATCGAGGCCATCAGTTTCCTCAATGACTGCCTGAACAAATACAAGGTCTGCTTCAACCCGAACAGCGTCAAGTATGAAGAGATGAACCAGATGTTCGCGCTGGGCCGTATCGCCATGTATATCAGCGGTGTCTGGGTCGGTGCCGAGTTCAGACAGCAGAAATTCAACTGGGATATCGTTCCTCTGCCCAGGGGAAAAGTAAAAGCAACGGGTCTGGTGGGCTCGGGGTGCGTCATTTATTCTAAAAGCAAACATCCGGAAGAAGCTTATCTGTTCGCCAGGTTCACGGTCCAGGAGGAGGCGGAGAAGATTTATGCGCAACTCGGCGTTTCCATACCTACTTTAAAATCCGTGGCTTATTCCGGTTCTTTTTTAAACCCGTCCCTGGCGCCGGCTCATGCGAACGTCTTTCTGGATGAGATTAGATACGGGAAAACAATTGAGTATGACGATTTCATCCAGGGTAAGGAGATTCATGATAACATCATCAAGCCCGGACTGGACAGGATCTGGTTCGACAAACACGATCCGGGAACCGTCTGCCGGGAGATGGATAAAGCGGTCCAGGCTTTTTTCCCCCGACCGTAAGAAGCTCAGGAAGGAAGGGTAATTGTATCGTTGCGGGCACCGCGGATACCCGTATTTTTTTTGACATCTGATTAATAATGGTTATTATAAAGTATCTTAATAAAAGGAGAGTATCATGAATTTGATCAATTTTATCCTGTCCCTGGGCGTAGCCCTTCTGGCTGTGGATATGGTTTCCGGAGCGGACCTGCCGAAAGAAAAAGGAACCTATGCTATTTTTAATACCTCCAAAGGCACCATCATCGTAAAAATGCTGGAAGAGAAGGCGCCGGTAACAGTGAATAATTTCATCGGTCTGGCTGAGGGCACGAAAGAATGGACAGACCCGAAGACAGGCAAGAAGCAGAAGAAACCGTTCTTCAACGGTCTGATCTTCCACCGCGTGATAAAGGATTTCATGGTCCAGGGCGGTTGTCCGGTCGGCAACGGCACAGGCGGGCCCGGGTACGCGTTTGCTGACGAGTGTTATGAGAAAGGGGAACAGGTAAAAGGGAACGTGAACGATGAACAGACCGCTATTCTGGTCTGGACCAGGATACTGATCCCGTACCTGAGGCAATACAACGGCAACACGCCCAGCAAGACCGTGAACCAGATCTATAAGGATGTGACGCTCCAGAAGAACGGCAAGTCCATTTTTGGCAAGACCATTGAGTTTTATCAGAAAGAGACTGGGAACAAAGACCCACTGTATAAACAAGGCAAGCTCCTTCACGGCGTCAGTTACGGAACGCTCTGCATGGCCAATGCCGGGCCTGATTCGAACGGGTCCCAGTTCTTCATCGTGACCAAGAAGGACGGGTGCAGCTGGCTGGACGGGAAACATACGGTCTTCGGTGAAGTGGTCAAGGGTATGGAAACAGCCCATGCCATCGAGAACGTGAAGACCGGTGCCAATGACAAGCCGGTAGAGGATGTTATACTGAAAAGCGTTGAAATAAAGAGAGTGAAATAAGGGGACAGGATATCAGTATCCTGTAATTCTTTATATTTCAGCAGGAAATAAAGGGATCTTAGCCGGAACAGCAGTATAAGAAAGTAAAAAGAAGTTGAAATCCTGGTTTTTTCCGGTATAATATATAATCAGTCAGCCATAAATATTGAAGAAAGGCCTTTGTACAGCCGATAATTAAATATATTTTTACGATTCTCTTCTTGATTCAATAGGATGATAAGATTGGAAAACGAAAGAAACGCTTTATCTGTTCTCTCTTTATTATCAGTCCGGGAAAAAAATATTACATTTAATCCTGTTTTACTTATTTTAATAGTATTAATCCCTCTTCTGCTTTTTGTCCCTTCAGCTTATCCGGCTAACTCCTATTTTTTAAGTGAAAAATTTAATGCAGCATTACCCCGAAACGGGTGGACTAACGAATTGTATTATGGAAGACTTGGCGCCATTGTTTCAACAGCTGAAGGTTCTGACCAGCTATTTAATACATCTGTTACGGGAAAACTTTCTTTCAGGGGCAGCTGCAACAACGGCGGTATTGACAGGAACGGATACTGGGTCGGCAAGTGGGTCTGGAACACCAATCATTTTCAGGCTACAGCCGCGAAACCTTTCGGCTGGCAGATCATCAGGGAAAAATGCGACCTTGATCCTACTACG
>JAQTRT010000066.1 GCA_028711675.1 bacterium
CAATCCGTCGAACCGCCAGATCGTTTTCACGCCTGTGGCCGGCTTGAAAGGAAGCACCCTGTACATCGCCACTATACAAAAAGGGATCATCGCCGAAGCTGTCCCTTACCCCTATTCCTGGTATTTCATTACCCAGGACATGGTCCAGCCCCGGGTTTCTTCCACCACACCAAACAGCGGGGATGACTTTTTCGATCCTAATGAGGCCATCTCTGTCCGTTTCAATAAGACCATGAACATCAACATGCTGCAGGAGAACATCTTCAGCCTGAAAGACAGCAAAGGAAACACGGTAAGCGGGTCACTTATTTACGACCTGGAGAACAATAACCTGATCTTCACTCCGGAAAATGCTTTACTGAACCTGGAATCCTATACAGCCGCTGTTTATTCCAAGTTCCAGGATATGGGAGGACATCCCCTGACTTCGGACTACACATGGAATTTCAGAACGACCCAGATCCTCTCCTCGGCAGGAGGCGACCTGGAATCGAGCGACGGCAAGATCAGGCTCAGGGTTCCCAAGAACGCCCTGAACTCGGATACAGCCATCTCCATATCCCGGATTCCTGTTTCTTCCATTCCTCCCAGTTCAAACCCGAACCTGAAATCCATTAAATTGGCCTATGCCTTTGAGCCGTCAGGCCTAACTTTCAACAAAGCCGTGACCATCAAGCTCTCCTATCCCGATGACAATAACAACGGCAATGTGGACGACCCGGACACAAAGACCGATATTTTACCGGGTGTTCCGGAGACCAAGCTCTCTCGCTTCTATTATAACACGGAAACAGGAAGCTACGAACGCGTGGGCGGAACAGTCGATACGGCTGAAAATGCCATTACAGCATCCATCAGACATTTCTCCACCTTTGCCCTGTTCCAGGACGACAACACCTATAACGAGAACCTGGATATTACGGAGATCAACACATACCCCAGGATTTTCTCGCCTTCCAAGGACGGTAATCTGGATATCAATTACAATGTCAAACTGAGCGGCACAGGAAAAGCCACGGTTAAAATATACAATCTGGCCGGCAGGCTGGTGAAGGAACTGAAGAACGGCATGACTGTCAGCCAGGGGATCAATTATCTCAGCTGGGACGGAAAGGACAAGGACAATGACGTGGTCCATGACCGGATGTACGTCCTGTTCATCCACCTCACTGATTCGTCCGGCAAGGAGATCAGTAAAACAAAAACCCTGGTGGTAATGGAGTAAACCATGAAAACAATAAAATATCATCTTATCATCCTCTCTGTCCTGCTGTCCGCGGTTCCGCTATTCGCCCGCACCCCCCTGGTCACACAGGAAGAGGTTCTGGTCGGAACAAGGCCTCTGGGAATGGCCGGGGCATTCGTGGCCGCGGCTGATGACAGCTCCAGTATCAGCTGGAACCCGGCCGGTATGGCCTTCATGAAACAAAAAGAGATCAGTTTCTCCATGCCCCTTAATCCTCTCTGGGCCAGGGACCTGAAGATCGGCATCAATAATTTTTACGCGGCCTTTCTCTTCCCTGTCAACAAGACCTATACCCTGGGGATCGACTGGTTCCATATCGGTTATAGCGATGACCCGGACCTGAACTGGAACAAAAAACCGGAACTGGAATATTCCGAGAACAAGATAACCCTGGCTATGGCGCGGAAATTCGGCGAAAAACTGAAAATAGGCGCAAGCCTGAAATACTATAACCTGGGAGTCAATTATGACGGGTCCACGGAAAGGACGGGAAACGGTATCGGCATGGATATCGGCGCCAATTACCGGGCCCTCGATATCATGAAAGTCGGGCTCCTGGCCAACAACATTTTCGGTGCCCATCTGTTCTATGACAACGGGACGAGCTCACGGTTCATGTCACCGGCCCTGAAACTGGGCTTTGCCTTTAACCTCATCAAGGACAATACTCTCGAACTGACGGCTGATGACATGCTTCACCTGGGCATAGAGCACTGGTTCTTCAACATGGTAGCTCTCCGCGGAGGCGTACAAAAAGAGATCCTGAATTCCGGGGAGGATTTCGGATTGAGCGCAGGACTGGGAGTGAAATACAGATATTTCCAGGTCGATTACGCTCTCCAGTACAGGAAATATTTCGACATGTCCCATTCCGTGTCCCTGGCCGCCAAGTTCGGATACCACGCTTACCTGGTGGATGTGCTGAGCATCCAGATCGAGGATGTCTTCACGGCTATGTACAAGGCTTATGCCCAGAGAGATATCGTGAGACTAAAAGTTAAAAACAAAAGCAGCGTTCCCTTGAAGGCCAAGATCGGATTCATGCTGGATAAATATATGGATTCACCCACGGAAAAAGATATCACCCTGAAGCCGAATGTGCCGGTGGACCTGACTCTTCCCGTGGTCTTCAATAACAAAATCATGAACGTGAAGGATGACGGTCCGCAGAACGGCCGCATCATCGTCACCTATGAATTCGAGAAAGAAAAAAGCGAAGACGACAGTTCCAAGCAGTTCATGCTCTACAGCCGGAACGCCTTCATCTGGGACGATCTGGAAAAACTGGCCGTATTCGTGACGCCCAGCGACGAAATGGTGAAGAGTTTCACGCGCGGTATGATCCAGCTCAACGCCAAACAGGACATCCAGGACGAGTTCGTGAGCGATAATTATTATTATACCATGCTCCTTTTCAACGCCCTGGGCGAGTTCGGTATGACCTACGTGGTCGATCCCAGCACGCCCTTTGCCGAGGTTGCAAAGAACAGAAATGCCGTGGATTACGTCTCCTACCCGGCTGAAACGCTCCATTCCAAGACCGGCGACTGCGATGATTTGACCGTGCTTTTCTGTTCGTGCCTCGAAAACATCGGTATCCCCACGGCCTTCATAGACGTTCCCGGCCACATCTTCATGCTCTTTTCCCTGAACATGACAACGGACAAGGCGCAGAAGTTTTTTGGTTCGGACGAGTATTTCGTGGATATGAACGGCCAGGCCTGGATGCCCCTGGAGACCACCATGTTCGGCAAGCCTTTCACCGAAGCCCTGAAGGAGGCCCGCCAGGAACTGCAGAAATGGTCGGGTCAGGTCGATTCCGGTTCTATAGACAAGAACAGCGTCAGGATCGTCTTTGTCGAATCGGCCTGGAAGAAATACCCGTCGGCCCAGCTGAACGAACTGTGGGCTTTCCGGTTCCCGGACATAAATAAAGTGGCTCAGAAGAACCGTGAGGATTCCGTCAAACTCATGGAGACCGTGAACAGGGAGTACCAGATGGCCAAGGAAAAACTGGACCAGTACCCGGATGTCCCTAACTTCAACAATGACATGGGCATCCTCTGCAGTTACGCGGGCCTGTATACGGTCGCGTTCGATCATTTCCAGAAAGCCATCAAACTGAAACCCAACTGGGATTCAGCTTATAACAATATGGCTAATGTCTATCTGCTCAACAACAAGCTGGATAAGGCTGTTAATTATTATAAAAAAGCCCTGGAGATAAAACCGGGAGACAACGACATCACGCAGAACCTGAAAAAGGCCCAGCAGTTGTTAAAAGAAGAATTTTAAGTATACTATATAATGGGACGCTTGGATCCGGATCAGCGCCCCGCGTGCTCCGCAGCGCGCAGACCTTAAAAGGAGGTAACTCAGATGAAAATAAAAATCCTGTCCATCCTTCTGTTCCTGGCCTTTGTTCCTCTCCTCAGCCTTTCTTCCGCCCCGGAACAGTCCGGGAATGAGATGAAAGGAAAAGTGGAACTGATCATAGGCAAGGCTTATGTGAAAGACCAGAAAAAATGGAAAGCCCTGAACATCAGCGACCTGCTTTCAAAGAGCGACACGGTGAAAGTAGCCCAGGGCGGGTCCATGAAGATCAGGCTGAGCAACGGAAATATCCTCGAGGTGCAGGGCGGGAAAACGGTCCTCATGGAGAACCTGATGGCAGCCGGTTCGGGAAGAAAAGGGTCCATGACCAGCCTGATCAAGAAAATATCCAAATCAGGTTCCGGCGATACAGGCATCACAGCTGTCGTGGGCGTCCGCGGCGCGGACGTGGCCAAGCAGAAGAAAAAAGTAAAGACCGAGGACCTGAACTGGAAGAAACAGTAAGGAAAAGGTAATAAAGGTTTGAAAGGCAGTAAAGGATAAGGAAATTCCCTTTAAAACCTTTATTACCTTACAGCCTTTATAACCATCATTATTATGTCCACACAGCAGGATTAATAGAAAGTCCTATTAACAAGTCATTTCCATTTTTAGAATTCCCTTGATTTACAATAATAATTTTATACCTTTTTCTCATGAGCATCAGGATATTTCACACCGCAGACCTGCACCTGGGGAGCGAATACCGGTCGTTCGGGGATAAGGCCAAGGAACTCCAGCAGGAATGCCTGAACGCTTTTGAAAAAATGGCCGGTTATGTGACCAATCCCTTGAACGGGATCCATATCATGATCATTGCCGGCGATCTGTTCGACACCCACAGACCCGACCTGCCCCTGGCGGAAAAAGTGCAGGACCTCCTGCTCCAGGTAGTCCGGAAAGGCATCACCTTGTTCGTCCTGCCCGGCAATCATGACAGTTATTCCTATAAGAACAGCATCTACCGGGCCGAGGACTTTCCCGGCCATGTCATCCAATCACCCGAGTTCACCCTGGCCCAGGAACTGAACATCAACGGCCAGCTTGCCTGTATCTACAGCGGTATATTTGACATCAATAATTCCCATAAACGAATGCTGAACGATTTCAAGCTTATCCAGAAACCCGGAGCCCATATCGGTATCCTTCACGCTACCCTGGAAATGCGGGAGATCGATATCCCGGAACGCGAACTCCCTTTCTCCTATGAGGAATTCCGGCAGTCCGGGTTGAACTACCTGGCCCTGGGCCATTTTCACGGTTATTTCGAAAAGCAGACGGACCAGGCCCATAAGTTCGCTTATCCCGGCACCATCATTCCCAGGAAAATAAATGAATACGGGGAGAAATATGCCTGTGTGGTCGAGATCAAGCTGGATAACTCTGTCCGGATCGAAAAACTGCAGTTCTCAAAAGTGCGTTCGGAAAAAAGGAACATCGATCTGGCTCAGGAAGATATAACGGATATGAAGACCCTCCTGTCCGCAATAAAAAAAAGAAGGGACGCCCATCTTATCCTGGACCTGGTCCTGGAAGGCGTGGCGGATTTCAGTATCGACGAGAGCCTGATGAAAGAACGGCTGAAAGACGATTTCTTCCATGTAAGGATCACCAACAACGTAAAATACGTGAACAGTTCCATCATAGACCAGCTTAAGGATGAGGAGACCATCCGCGGACTTTTCTTTAAAAAACTGGCTAAACACAAGACCAGCACTCCCCAGGAACAGGCTGTGCTCAACCAGGCCATGAACCTGGGCCTGAAGGAATTCGTGAACGTTCAGGAGGAGAAAGAGCCTGCGATCAAGGTTGTAGACACGCAGGATATCATGGAAATCGATTGATTAAAAATGAAGATCACTCATTTAAAATTAGAAGGATTCGGCCTGTTCAATGAACCTGTTGACATAGAGCTCTCCGGTGAGAAGATCAATGTCATCATAGGCAACAACGAGACCGGCAAGACCACTCTCATGCGGGGACTGATCGCTACTCTGTTCGGGCTCGACAAGGCGCGGTGGAACACATACAAGTCCGTGAAACCCTCTGAAAAATATTCCGGCGAACTTGAGTTCACCCGGAAGAACACGGATTATACCATTATCCGGGACTTTGAGACGAATGAAGTGGAGCTTTTGGAAAAAAGATCGGGCCAGGAATCCCGGAAACTCTTCAAGGGTAAAGCTTCCCCCCAGTCCAGGACCGAAGAAAAGGAATATTACTATGACTTTCTGAAGAAGATCATCGGCCTCAGCAGCGAGACCGTGTTCAATAACGTCAATGTGGTCAGGCAGAGGTTCGTGGAATCCGAGATCGACAGCGAGATACAGCATATCCTCACAGGCGCCATCGGCACCAATTACAGGACCATACTGGAGAAATGGCTCGAGGAATATTTCAGCATCACGCGCAAGAGCGTGTGGCCGGACATCAGGGATAAACGCAATGAAAAGGAGCTTGAGATCCTGACGAACGACCTGAACAGGCTGAACGAGACAAAGGAGAAGCTGATCGAGAAAAGTATCCTGTCCGAGCAGTATGAGAACGAATCAAGGGACAAGGAGAAGAGGATCAGCGAGCTTCAGGAAAAGAACCGGAGACTGGGTTTACAGCATGAACTCTCAAGAAATTACATGGACCACGCACGGGAGAAGAAACAGCTGGAAGAGAAGCTTTACCAGTTCGGCAAAGAAGTGGAAAAATTCAACCGGCTGAAGACCGAATACGGCATAAAAGACAATAAGATCAGAACGGATTTCCCGGACCATGCCGGTCTCCAGGACGAAGACATATCAGATCTGAAAGAGTACCGAAGGCTCATCGCAGAATCGGAAAAAAAGCAGAACGAGCTGGAGAGCCTGAAAAAAAACGAAAACACATCCCCTGTCAAGAGGATATTCCTGGGAGCTAACGGCCTGGTGGCCAGCGGCCTCCTTTTCCTGTTCCGGTTCCAGTCAGGCATTAAAATATTCCTGTATATCGGCATCTTACTCGGTCTGGCATCCCTGGTTTACCTGGTGCGCGCTGTCACGCTTTATATCAGGAGCAGGACGTGGTTGGATGTCCTTTTCCAGGCCCGATCAACCGAACTCCAGGCCCTCCAGACCAGGATATCCGCACTAAAAGAAAAAACAGAATCCCGCAGATCTGTTGCCGCAGTTCCGGCATTGGATGAAAAATTCTTCGTCCGGTACGAGGAATATAAAAAACTAAAGCAGGAGATGGAGAATCTGAAATACAGCCTCGATACTTTCCAGGAGATAAAGGATTATCAGGCAAAAAAAGTAGAAACGGAAAAAGCCCTTATTTCCATCAATACCGGACTGAAGCAGCTCGAATCGGAAAACCCGGCCCTGGTCCGGTTAAAGGACAACATGGAAAGATCCATCCAGTATATACAGAATCTAAAGAACGAGATAAGCACCAACGAGGTCAGGATCAGGGAGATAGACGCGGAATCAAGGAGCCTTCACAAGCGCCTGGCACTCACCTTTGCCGAACCAGAGAGCATAGCCAGCCTGAAATACAGGATCGAGGAGACAGAAGAAAAGCTGAAACTCCTTGAGAAGAACCGCAAGGCTTTTATCCTGGCTACCGGAACGCTCTCCTCTGCCATTAAAGAGTACCAGGAAAAACACGTGGACCGGCTTTCCCGGAACATATCGCAGTACTATGAGAAGATCACAGGCGGTTTCCACAGCCGCATCTTACTGACCGATGATTTCAAACCGCTGGTCCAGGATAAAGAGAACAGGGACGAAAAAAACCTGAGCTGCGGAGCCGAGGAACAGCTCCATTTCAGCGTGCGCCTGGCCCTGATCAAGGAGATCAACAACCTCACCAACCTGCCGCTCTTCCTGGACGATCCGTTCGTGAATTTCGACAAGGAACGCTTGAAAGTGGTGAAAGACATCCTCTACACCATCAAGGACCAGAACCAGATCATTCTCTTCACGCATTTCAGGTCATACATGGACTGGGAGAACATTAAAGTGATAAAACTGTAAGAGGGGGGGCTTATTGTCATGGCAAAACTGAACTGCTGGGAATCCAAGAAATGCGGACGGGAAACGGAATGTCCCGCAGCCAGAGGGACCGGGCTGGACGGAATGAATTCCGGCAGGAACGGGGGCCGGTGCTGCTGGGCCATCACAGGCACCCTGCGTGACGGCCAGGCCCAGGGCTCTTTTGCCGTAAAGCTCGCTGTCTGCATCACCTGCGATTTCTTCAAGCTCATCCGGAGCGAAGAGGCAGGGAACTACCAGGACTCCAAGAAGATACTGGAAAAGATAAAAGGAAAGTAAGAACACCTTTTTTCTCCTCGCAGTTTTGCTTCTTTCGGTCTCAACGGACGTTTTCAGCCAGAATTTAATTGACTATCAAAATTAAATAGTTATTTTTCCCTACATCACATTTAAAAATATACTGATTTAGAACACACAACGCAGAAGGCAGAGGAGGCAATCATTATGAAAGGGACAAGGCATAGCAGGACTGCGTTTATTGCATATTTTTCGTTTTTAATCATTATCCCTTTAGTCCTAGAAGCCAGCACCAGCGGAAGCTTTTTAACCATGCCGGTCTCTGCCAGGGAAGCGGGACTGGGCGGCGCCATGGCCGCTGTATCCAAGGAGATCGACAGCGTGACCTTCAATCCCGCAGGCTTGTCCGGATTCGACGGGTTCGGCATATCCCTGCTCTACAGCAGGCAATTATTCGGCAACATGTACGGTAAAGCCGTGATCGTGCACCCGGCAGGCTTCGGTATGCTGGGCATAGCCTTTGCCTTCCTTTCTACTTCTTTTGACGAGACCTTCGAGTTCGGAGCCAAGGCCGGGAGCAAGAGCCTGTCCGACATTAATCTGGCCCTGGCCTTCCAGCGGGACCTGTCGGAAAATTTCTCCTTCGGTATCGGTGCCAAGTTCATTTCCGTAGACCTCGGAGAGGCTAAAGCCTCGACAGCAGGCGCTGACATCGGGATCCTTTACCAGATCAATCCCAAATCGCCCGCAGGCCGGTTCAATATCGGCGCCGGCGTGCGGAACCTGGGCCTGGGCCTGAAATTCGACAAGGAAAATGAATCCCTGCCCATGACCATATACGGCGGCATCATGTTCCAGCCAATCCAGCTCATCTCCCTCCAAGCTGAAGTGGACATGCCCAAGGACATGGATATCGAGTTCGGCGGAGGCCTGGAATTTCACCTGTTCAACCTGCTGAAACCGCGCGTGGGCTACAGGGCCGGCAACGGCCTGTCTGACATCACGGCCGGCCTTTACATCGGCCGGGAATTCGGAAGCACGACCCTGGGACTCGATTATGGAATGGATATGGGTGTGGAGATCAGTCATGTGGTGGAGCTGAAGATACAGCGGCCTGCTTTCTTTGAATTCGGCGCTGGCGCGGAAAAGATCCCCTATGACGGCAAGAATCCAACAAAGATCGCTGTCAGCGAGATAGAGGTGCCCAAAGGTCTGGATGCCAATTTACTGGACGCGAACCTGAGCAAGACCATTGCCGAATGGCTCAGAGGCGACTGGTCCAAATCAAAGGCCCTTTCCGTGGTAGCACGGGAGAACATGGCCAAGATCCTGAAAGAACAGGAGGTCCAGATGACCGGCATTACCAGCGAAAAGGACGCGGCAGCCATCGGCGAAATACTGAACGTCCAGTACATGGTCCTGGGAAGCATCAGCATGGTGGGCAGCGAATACTACATCGATCTGAAAGTGGTCAATGTGAGCACAGGCAGGGTCGAGACATCGGCTGAGGAAGTATCAGGCAGCAAAGCCACACTGAGGCTTGCAGCCAAGAAACTGGCCATGAAGCTCGATCCGGCCTATCAGGAATAGATACCGAACAAAACTCACCATTTGTTCCAGTGGATCTGTTCCGGATTATATTTATTCTTGGGCTTATCCTGTCCCGTGGGATTACCCACAGGGATAAGGTTCAAAGGCACACGGTTTCCCGGTATCTTCAATATTTTCTTTACTGCTTCAACCCTGTCCTTGTCCGGATAAATAGCTGTCCATACAGCCCCCAGTTTCATGGATTCAGCAGCCAGAAGGATGTTCTCCGTTGCCGCGCTGCAGTCCATGATCCAGAAAAGGGATTTTTTCCCGCCGAACTGTTTATCCAGATCGCCCAACACCATAATAGCCGCTGAAGCATCCTTGGCCATCTTGGCGTAAGGGAGCTCGTCAGCCAGTTTGTTCAGCAGAGCCTTATCGGAAACCACAATGAATTCCCAGGGCCTGCAGTCCACAGCCGTGGGCGCAGCCATACCGGCCCGAACCAGCATATCCAGCTGTTCTTTGGTGACAGTACCCGGCTTGAAATGACGCACGCTCTTTCTCTGGAAGATGGTCTCCAGCGTGGGGTTCATCAGGCTCTTATCCTGAGCCTGGAGCGTTGTTAACATGCAGACGCCTGTCAGAATAATGATAAAATGGTTCATATTTCACTCTCCTTCACTGAATTTCTCATCTATATATGCTATCCTATAATAAAATGTCAATAAAATTCGAGGCCTCCTAACCTAAGTAGCATCACACCTTCAGGTGTGATGATTGCCGATAATCACCAGGTAGTCGGCAGGTCTGAAGACCTGCCGCTACAATGGACCGGACCATCCTATCCTTAATCCCCAAACCGGAAAAATAAACAATCCTTATCCTCCCTTCTCTCCCCAAAAAAAATTGTTTTTTAATTTTAAAACTCTATTTTACCCGTATGTCCCGGGAAATCATCCAATACCCGCATATCATGATCACGCAATCTTCGGCCGGAAGCGGAAAGACTTATAACCTGGCCCTCCGTTTCCTCCAGACCCTGCTCCACAGGAACTGCCGCATAGGCAATATCCTGGCCATCACGTTCACGAACAAGGCCAGCGCCGAGATGAGGAACCGTATCCTGGAATGGATGAAACGCATTCTATTGAACCTTCCCCTGAACAGCAGCCGGCCGGAAACACTCCTCATTGATATCCTCAGGAAAGACCTGGACCTTTTTACACTGTCCGGGCCCGGCCCTGTCAGGCTCAAGGCATTTGAGAACGATTCCCTTGATTCCATCCTCTCCCGTATCAGGCTGAACTTCGAACATCTCCTGAAGCACTACTCCGATTTCAAGGTCTCCACCATTGACAGTTTCAACACCTTTATCGTCAAATCGGTTTGTTTCAAGCTGGGGCTTGATCCGGAATTCGAGATCCTGCTCGACCATTCCCGTTACATGGATTACGCCCTGAAAGAGCTGTTCCAGGATATCATGGACGATCCCGTAACCCGCTCCGACTTTGACGAATTTATCCGCGTTTATTTTCAGATCTCGCCCCGGTCCCTGAAATGGGATTCCCGTTCCATCCTGGACAGGACTATCAGTTTCATCTGGAATAAAGAGATGGAAAAAGGGAAAGTTGTGGCTGACCATACCGGTAAAATCAGCCTGACCGGACTCCGGGAGAAGATCATCACAGCTGTAAAAAAAATCCATCAAAATCTCACAACCGAAAAAACAGTAAAACCGGATGCCCGGTTCATGAAAGCGCTTGAAAACGTTCACGGGACCGGCCCTTTCATGCCGGAAAAGCTGAAGACATGGATCAGCAGGGAATTCCGGCACCAGGGCAGCGGCGCTCCGCTCCTCAACAAAGGATCAGCCCTGCCGGACCAGGAGGTCATTGCCTCGTTCGCGTCCCTGAAAAATCTGATGGCAGAGTATTATACGGAAAAAGCCGGCCAAATGGTCTCTTCCGTCATTAAGGTCTACAGGAAATTCATTGAAAAACTGGACCGGATCACCAGGCGGAACAGAGTAGTGCTCATCAGCGAGTTGAACAGCCTGCTCCGGAAAATCCTGAACCATGAAGAACAGGTCATTCCCGAGATATATTATTACCTGGCAGAGCGCTATAACCACTTCCTCATCGACGAATTCCAGGACACCAATACGCTCCAGTGGTCCGACCTGGAGCTCCTGATCACAGAAGAATTCAGCCGCGGCGGTTCGCTCTTCCTTGTCGGCGACCAGAAGCAGTCCATTTTCCGGTGGCGCGGCGGTAATTCCGAGCTTGTCCGTACCATCACGGACCGTTTCCGGAACAAGGAATATCCGGTCGAACACCTTTACCAGCTCAACCTCGAGGAAAATTTCCGCAGCGACGAGGAGATCGTTCTTTTTAATAACAGGATATTCCGATACGAGAACCTCCTTGATTGGGTCCGTGAGGAGCTGGACGCTGTAAAGGACGACAGTTTCATCAACCCGTTCCTGGAGACCTACCGGAACTCAGGCCAGAAACACATCGTCGCAGGAAAAGGAAAGGGTTATATCTATGCCGAGCAGCTGATACACCGGGAAGAGGATGAACGGG
>JAQTRT010000067.1 GCA_028711675.1 bacterium
GACGTTATGAAATCCGGGCTTTTGTATAATTTAAAGTTCTTGGGTTTATTTAATGTAAAATACCTGGTAGCGCGGCAGGAATTCCGTGACCCTCAGATCGAGAAGGTGTATCACGGCAGTAAGATCGTTTTTTATAATAAATTATTCATGCCCCGGTCTTTTTTTATCCGTAATTACAGGGTGATCCAGGAGAGCAATCAGGTGCTTGAGTATTTAAAATCCCCTGGATTCGATCCGCGCAAAGAAGTCGTTCTCGAGGAGTCCCCTGATGTTCATCCGGATGCCGCGGATACGGGACGCACGAATCGTCTTCAGATCGTAAGCCGTGAGCCGGATAAAATCGTGATCAAAGCCCAGGTGAACAACTCCTCGTTTTTGTTTTTATCCGAGGTCTTTTACCCCAAATGGGAATGTCTCGTGGACGGACGAAAGAGCAAGATCTACAAGACTGATTATCTGTTCCGGTCTGTTTATTTAAACCGGGGAGACCATGAGATCGTTTTCCGGTACGGGAATAACGGACTGTATCTTATCATAACCCTGGTTAGCTTGATCGCCACGCTCGGACTCCTGTTCCTTATTATCCGGCACAGAAAAAAGTATTTTTTATATTAAATAAGGACCCGGGTGGTCTGCGCAAGACCTTCAACGCCGTGTGCGGTAAAGTAAAGGCATCCAGGTGCCAGTAACCCAGGGAATCCGGTTTTTGCATGATGATAAGGATAGCTCATTTTATATATGACAGCCCGAAGAATCCCTGGATCGCAGGGGGAGGCGGTTTCCGGAACATTGAGATATACAGACGTTTCAGCAAACAATTCCGGATAGATGTTTTTTCCGGTGATTTCAAAGGCAGCCGGGATGAACACATCGGATCCCATATTTCACTCCGGTATCTGGGAAAAAAAACAAATCGTTATATCATAAGCCGGTTATGTTTTATCCGGGAAGCACGGAAATATTTAAAGCGGAATAAAGACAACTATCAGCTGATCATAGATGATTTTTCCCCTTTCTCCCCCCTCTTTTTATTCCGGCTGGTAAGGAGGGAGCGGCTGATAGGCCAGATCCAGAATTATTTTGGTTTGAAGAACCATCTGGCTAAATTCTGGTTAACCGGTCTCCTGACCTGGTTCATTGAACGGACCAGTCTGAGATCTTACAGGCAGATCCTGTTCTCTTCAGAGGACCTCCGGGACCTTGTTTTAAAGAAAATACATGTGCCTTATCAGACGATGTCTGTTGTGTCATACGGGATTTCCGATGAGATCATGCAAAACCAGAGGAAATACCGGAAAAAAAAGTATATCCTTTTTCTTGGCCGGCTGGAAATTTATCAGAAAGGGATCGATCTTCTGATCCGGTGCTTTCCGGAAATACAGAAACGTCATCCCGGGCTTAAGCTTCTGATCGCCGGTTCCGGGAAGGATGAAAAAAAGGTCGTACGATTGATCCAGGCAGCCGGGATGGGTCCTTATATTAAAATGATCGGCCGTGTGCAGGGCCGTAAAAAAATAAAAATATTGTCGGAAGCCCTGTTCACGGTCATGCCTTCGCGTTATGAAAGCTGGGGCATGGTATCTCTGGAATCTCAGGCTTGCGGAACCCCTGTGATCGCATCGGATATCAGCGGACTCAGACAGACCCTCCTTCATGAAAAGACGGGTTATTTATTTCAAAAGGAGGATCAATACATCCGTTACTGTTCTCTTTTATTGGATGAGGAAAAGGCAAGGACCAGGTTAAGCTCGCAGGCTGTTCGATGGGCCGGAGATTTTACCTGGGACAGGCTGGCCGGGAAACAGGAATTATTTTATTCCCGTGTTTTAAAGAGAAAGGGATAGTTTACAGGTAATACCGAATCTTGCTCACGATCTTCCGGAATAACCGGTTGTTCCAGTAAAGGTTAAGGATGAACTTAAGCGGCATCAGGGAAAGGATAGATCTGACAAGCCATACCTTTGAGTATTTATTACGCAGGAAGTTCCTCACCACCTGAATTTCTGTTTGAGTCCCTGTTTTAAAAGCATTCATCCGTTCGTCGATACTCATCTCCCTGGTCTTAAATACAGGTACGTTTATGGAGTGCGTGGCTTTATTGAAGTATTCTTCGGGCTGGACCAGAAACAGATCGTTCTTTTTCAGATATTCATACAGTTCCGTGCCGGGGTAAGGGATCAGGTTAAAAAATTTTGCGGTAAAGACGGGATATTTTAAGGCCAGCCTGACGCAATCCAGGAAATCATCAAACGTCTCACCGGGAAAACCGATGATAAAAAAGAGCGTAATATGATAACCGAGTTCCACTGATTCCCGGATGGCTTTTTCGATCTGTTCCATGGTCTCGTTCTTTTTGATCAGCTTCAGCATACGGTTATTCCCCACTTCGACACCGAAGGAAAGCTCGGTAAAACCGGCTTGCTTCATTTTCTGAAGCAGGGGTTTATCCAGGCAGTCTGCGCGCACGCCGTTGGGACAGAAGAAATTAAGAGCCGGAAATTGGCTCTGGATCATCCGGTCGCAGATAGCATGAACCCGTGCTTTCCACAGGACAAAGTTATCGTCCATGATAGGGAATGTATGGATCCCCCTCTCCAGCCAGTATTTTATCTCGCTGACCACATGGTCCGGGGTCCTGAACCGTACACGCTGGCCGCATATCTTGGGGACAGAGCAGAAAACACAGGAATGCGGGCATCCCCGTGATGAAATGATGGGGATTCTTTTTTCCAGGTATTTCTTCAGTTCGAATTTATCATAGGTAGGGAAGGGGAGAATATCCAGTTCTGTGATAAAAGGGCGGGGACCGTTATATATGGATTTATTATTATCCCTGAAGGCCAGACCTTTGATTAAAGGAACAGGTGTTCCACGGCACAGTTCGTACAAGGTCTCTTCCCCTTCCCCGATAACGGCATAATCGAGGGAAAGAGCCTGTGTCAGTATCTCCTCTTTTAAAATAGAGACATGAGGACCGCCGGCTATTATCTTAATACCCGGGAAATCTGTTTTTAATCTGTCAAAAAAACAATAAGCGTATTGATACTGGAAAGTAAAGAGGGAAGCGCCGATCAGGTCAGGCTGGAAGGAACGGACCTTTTCCTTAAGCTTGGCATAGGAATAACCCAGGGACAGATCCAGGACATCATATTTTATCCCTCTTTGCTTCAGATATTCACTGAGGTATCCCAGGCTGGCGGGCGGATTATAGGGCTGGCTGTAACGTCCGGATTCATAAGGGATTACGATAAACAGTACTTTTTCAAAACGTTGTGTTGTCACGTTGAACCACTGCGATCCTTAATAATATGAAAAAACATTTAAGATGTCAAATATAATTTTACTCTGTACTTTTTATGATCGCCGCGCATCTATTCCCTTTTCTTTGTATCGTCAGGTCTTTGGGGAAAGGACGGCACGAACGCATGAGCAGCCGGTCACGGGCAGGCTATAATATTTTTTGACATAATTTTGTAAAAATATATATTCGCTTTTGATGAAAGCGAAGAATGAGGGAAAATAAATATAAGCAATCGAATCCTTCCTGAAGTTACTCGTTTTTTAAATAGCTGGTTCAGGAGGGAAGGATGACAGCATGAAAAAAGAAACCAAGAAAATATACTGGGACCGGTACTGGACGAAAGGTAATTTAAACTACAATGAAAAGATCATACAGATTATAAAGAAAAAATTCCCGATCAAGGGTTTAAAAGTATTGGAGGTGGGTGCGGGCAGCGGAGCCACAAGCTTGTTCCTGGCTGATAACGGGGCAGAGGTCACAGCCCTTGATTACTCTGAAGAATCCATTAATTTGATGAAGAAAAACAATATTAATAAATCAAAGATAAAACTCGTTCACGGGGACGCTTTTCAAATGCCTTTTGATAATGATCAGTTCGACCTTGTCTTTTCACAGGGTTTAATTGAGCATTATCGCGATCCGGAAAGAATCATCAAGGAGAAGAAACGGGTGACCAGGAAGGGCGGTTATATCCTGATCGATGTCCCCCAGGTATATAATTTTTATACGGTAAAGAAGAATATCCTGATGCTGTTCAATAAATGGTTCCCGGGCTGGGAAACCTCCTTTTCCAGAAAAAGGCTGGAGAACCTGGTCCGTTCCTGCGGTTTATCAGTTGAAAGATGTTATGCGTACGGCCATTTCCACAATTTTTTCAGGATTCAGGAAAAGCTGTTCCACCGGAAGATCGTCCCTGATTTTATGGCCCGTTTTTATAATTGTCTCTGGCAGGCCTATGAAAAAACACCGTTATCCCTGTATACGTTATTCTGTATTATTGTTCTGGCAAGGAAAGATATGTAGTAACAGGTTTTTACGGGCTGTGCTGCCGTACAATTCATTTGACTTTGTATTTATAATTGCTTATCTTATTCAAGCTATTCTAATGATGTTTGTTGATTTTCAGAGCATTTTATGGATAAGATAACTCAGTATGCCCTTGATCAGATCTCGCTGGTCATTAAAAACAATGAACGGGTTGAAAAGAAACTCGAACTGCTGGACCCTGCTTTGTTCCTGGCTTCCTTGAATCAGATCAGAAATTCCCGGCTGCAGCGTGTGATGCGAAGGCTGCTGGGCATACCCCTGGAGAAAATTCCTGTATCCCTGAGGACCTTCCTGACTGACCTTTTAAAAAAAGCAAGGAACCCGAAAAAAGAGCTCCCCGTCCCTTCGGAAATCAGTTTTAAATACGGTGATTTCCTGATAAAGGAATGTCATGCCGGGATCCTGTACCCGGAGAATAAGAAATATTATATCGGGGTTACCCATGATGTGGATAACAGGATAGGGTACCGGTATGTGCCTGAGATGATCAATGTCCTGAAAAAAAACAGAATAAAAAGCACAATAAATTTTTTAACCCACAGCAGTTATAAACTGGAAAAGAGCCTGGTTGAGGATATCCGGAAAGAAGGGTTTGAAGTCGGACTGCACGGTGATATCCATGATATGGGCCTGGCTTTCCGGGGCCGCCGGGCCATCCGCAGGCGGCTGGAACGTTCCCTTGATTATCTGGGTTTCCAGCCTTTTGGATTCAGGAGCCCTTCGCTCTCCCTGAGCTATGACCTGCTCGGTGCTCTTGATGATCTGCATTTTACCTATGATTCCACGTTCCAGACAGGGTCTTCTTTATACCGGTCCACGGAATACCCGTATATTTATAAACTGGACCAGTACAACTTATTTGAAGCCCCGCTCTTTATTCAGGACGATTACTTTTTCAGGGAATCGCGGCTGTCAGAGAAGGAGAGCCTGAAGATCTTCACGGACCTGATCGGACAGATGAAGAAATATTCCGGCGCAGCAATCATCAATCTGCATCCCCATATCGTCCGATTCCGGAAATACTTTTTCAGCGGGGTGCTGGAGTTCGTTTCCGGGGAGAAAGATGCTTTTTCAGGACCGTTGTATACGCTTATCCGTTTTTATCAGGAACGACGTAAGGCAAGGGAGGCTGTATGAAAGTACTTTCGATCAATGACGGTTATACGAGCGGTGCCGCCCTGCTGGTCGACGGCCGTATTGAGCTGATGGCCCAGGAGGAACGTTTTAACCGGATCAAGAATTACGGCGGTGCCCCGGAAAAGACCCTGGAATGGATCTTCCATACCTCCAAGGTCAAGCCTCAGGAGATAGATTACATTGCCCTGGCCTGGGAGACCGAGCCTTTCCGGGATATAAAATCTTTTCAGCATTCCAAGCATAAATATTACAGTCTTCTGGCCGGATTCCTGCCGCGCTGGATAATCGGGAATGACCTTGTTTTCAAGCCGGTCCTGTTCCTGAGCCGGAAAAAAAGAAAAAAGCTCGGATTATTAATGCCTTTGCTGAAGAAATATCATTTGGAGAATAAAAAGATCGTTTGCGTGAACCATCATCTGGCACACGGCGCCGGGGCTTATTTTGCTTCCGGGTTCAAGGACAAATACCCCAGAAGCCTTGTGGTTTCGTACGACGGATCAGGCGACGGATTATGTTCCACGGTCAGTGTTGCTGAAGGGAACGATATCAGGACCATTTTTTCACAGAATCCTTATGATTCCATAGCTATCATGTACACCCGGGTGACCGAATTCCTGGGTATGAAACCCCTGGAACATGAATATAAATTAATGGGTCTGGCCCCCTATTCACCGGACGCTATAAAGAAAAAAGCTTATGAGAAATTCAAACACTATATAAAACTGTCTGATGACGGATTGTCCTTTATCAATACCTCGCATTCCTGGGGTAATTCCTTTATCCGGAGACTGGAAAGGGATATGCGGGGTATCCGGTTCGACGGAGTAGCCGCCGGTCTGCAGCAGCTCTTTGAAGAGCTTATGTTCCGGTATATTATCAGCTGGAGTAAAAAAACAGGGATTAAGAACGTTGTTGCGGGCGGCGGTTCGTTCATGAACGTAAAATTAAATATGCTCCTGGCCCAGTCCAGGCAACTGAATGAGTATTACGTGCTGCCCAGCTGCGGGGATGAGAGCCTTGTGATGGGCGCAGGTTTGTTCGTTTCCGCCTGTCATGCCCGGGATAAAATAACACCTTTGAAAGACATCTATTTCGGATACCAGATCAAAGAACCTGAACTGCTGGCTGCATTAAAAAAATACAAGGGTCAGATCGCTTTCAAGAAGTCGAATAATATCGAAAAAGAAGCAGCCCGGCTTTTGGCCGCGAATTTCATTGTCGGCCGGTGTAAAGGCAGGATGGAATGGGGAGCCCGGGCTCTCGGGAACCGTACCATTATGGCTAACCCGGTCCATACGGGTATCATAAAAAAAATCAACAAGGTTGTCAAGCAGCGGGATTACTGGATGCCGTTCGCTCCTTCCATTCTGTTCGAGGACAGGAACAAATATACCGTTAATCCCAAGCAGGTTGATTCTCCGTATATGATCCTGGCTTTTGAATCAACGGATAAGGCAATAAAGGAGATACCCGCCGGACTGCATCCTTTTGATGATACCTGCCGGCCGCAGTTTGTCAGGCAGGAGTTCAATCCTTCTTATCATAAACTGATCGGGTATTTTAAAAAATTAACGGGGATAGGCGGTATTGTCAACACCTCCTGCAATATCCACGGCTATCCTATTGTCTGCAATGCCGAGGACTCCATCAGGATGCTGATCGATTCGGAGATCGATTATATGGCCATTGAGAATTATCTGTGCTGGCGCAGAAAGTAAATTATCTGCGGGGAATATTTTCCCCTGGCCCCTGTTCCCGAGTACTTTTTAAGACAGCCCCAATTAATTTGTAGCAATACACCTTTAGGTGTGTTAATAAAAAGAATCAACAGGTCTAAAGACCTGTTGCTACACCTGATCCCTTTTCCTTATTTAATTATTGTATTGATCTTATCACCTATGGCCTGAGCCAGGAACCTGTTCCCTGTTGCATTCAGATGCACGGGCCCGGAAAACCATTCTATGTGTTTTTCAGCCGTGGAAGTAAAATCAACATAAGATATTTTCTGCTTGTGTAAAAACTCATTGATAGCCTGTGACAATATCCTCTGGATATAAAATTTGGATTCAAGGATGTTCAGTGAGCCGTTCTTTTCCAGTTTTGTTTTATAGTACAGTTCCTTTTCCTTATAGGACAGTTTTAAAAATTCAGCATCCAGGGTCAGGTAGCTCTGGGGGTTGCCTGTAGGCTGCTTGATGAATATGAACCGGATATTGTTTTGCCGGCAAAGGCCGATCATTTCCTGAAAGTTGGCGAAATAAAATTTTTTTACATTTTCCACGGATAAATCTATCTCTTCTTTCGAAATCTGCGGCAGGAACCTCTCACCCACATCGGTGTCCCTGGCGATAAGTATCTTGATCCGGCTCGTGATCCATACCCCAAATTCCGAATGTTTATACAGATAATTATAAAGCATCGAGATAAAGTTCTTCTGGTAGGTGGAATCAATGACGTCGTTGTACGAAGAATACAGGGTAATGACCCGGGGCCGGTAATGGACGATCTCGTGTTTCAGGAGGTTTTTCATGCTGTTGATATTTAACATGGGGACACCGGCATTGATCACTTCTATCCGGCTGAAGGGCCGGATTTTCTGCAGGTATTGTTCCAGCTGTGACGGATAGGTCGTGGCATCCGTATTGTGATAACCGAATGTTGATGATTCCCCCAGTGTAACGATCCGGATAACTCCTTTATCCGGTATATCCTTGAATTCCCTGTTCCGGAATCCTCTTGAATTGATTGTGGGGACTTCATCTTTTGGAAAATCTTTAAAGGGTGACTTGTTCCCGGTCATCCCGTACGGTATGATCTTATAATAGCCTTTATGCCGTTTGATGCCCCAGATCAGACCGTCGCCCAGGTGAAAATTGATAAAGATAAATTCTCCTGTGAGAAAGAGGAGGACAAGAAAAACAGGTGTCAGGAAGAATAAGGATATTTTTATCTTAAAATCTTTCATAAATGAACTCGATATTCCCTGATTTTAAAAGCATGATAATAATGATGATGACATAGATAAAAAGGAGCAGGGCCGGTATTTCCAGCCAGTCGAATATCCGGTAAAGAAAACCGCTGAGTTTTTTCATTTTTTACTCTCCTCAACGGTTTTAGCTATATCATTTATGGTATTCATGCTCTTGACCGCTACTTTGGAATTGTTTATTTTAACTTTAAATGTTTTTTCCAGAAAAACCGCCAGTTTGACCAGGTTAAAGGAATCAATAAGGCCGCTGGTGATGAGGGGTTCATCATTTTTAATATCGATGTCCTTGTCCTTAATGATCTCTTTTTTTAAATATGTTTTAATGATGTCTTTCTTTTCCATCTTGTTCCCCTTATTCCGTGATCAGATTTTCCTTGTGCAGGATCTTCAGGTATTTCCGTTTATTGGCTTCCCGGGAGATCTTGCCGCTGGAGGTCTTTAAAAGCCATTTCTTCCCGGTCAGGTACACGTCTCCCACGTTATACCCTGTTTCCTGTACAACGATCCTCCTGATCCTTTTTTTAATCCCGCCCTTGTCCGCCCCGTCCTTTATTTCAGCTATCACGACGATCTTTTCCGTCCCTTCCTCGTCATCAAAGACCCCTAAGACCACAACGCGTCCCGGATAGACGCCTTTGATCTCTGATATGGTTAATTCAATGTCCTCCGGATAAATGTTCTTTCCGCCGACAATAATAATATCTTTTTTTCTTGCAATGACAAATAAATGATCCTTTACCTTATACCCCACATCCCCGGTAAGATACCAGCCGTGCAGAAATGATTTCCGGGTGACATCCGGACGGTGATAGTAACCATCCAGCATGTAAGGACTCTTCAGGGTGATTTCGCCCACGTCCCTGTCCGGTGCGTTCCGTCCGTCCTTGCGGATGATCCGGATATGGGTATCCTGTACCGGCTTTCCTGAGGAAACGAATACTTTGCTGTTTGTTCTGCTTTTTGTGAGCCGGGCTTTTCTTTTCACTAAGAGCTTTCCCAGATCGATCCTCTCTTCCCGGACCTTTTCCCGGATGCCGCCTATGGTGGCAGCAAAGGTGTTTTCCGCCAGGGCATAGGATACGCACAGGCCGGACCTTTTAAAATGGTACGCTTTAAAGCGTTTGTAGAATTTTTCATGGCTCTTTTTTTTAATCGGCTCAGAGCAGTTAATAAAAGCCCTCATGCTTTCCAGATCAATGCCTTTGAGCAGGTCGTCAGGCAGTTTTTCCGGGTTGGCCATAAAATTATAACTGAAGTTCGGAAGGAAACAGAGAGTACCGCGGTATCGTGTAATGGCCTGCAGCAGGACCACCGGATTATTGACCCAATAAAAGGGCGACATCATGACCAGCCGTGTGCCGGTCAGCAGGGGCAGCAGGAAACAGCCGATAAGGCCCATGTCATGATAAAGAGGGAGCCAGCTGACGATCACATCATCCTGATCCAGATCCAGGGCATGAGAAAGGCTCTGTATCTGTTTTAAAATGGCCTGATGGGACAGGGCTACGCCTTTCTGGTAACCCGTTGTTCCGGAGGAATGCTGCAGCAGGGCTATCTGTTCCGGCGGGATATTGTATGAAGGTCCGGTTGGATCAGGGCAATCTTCCGGATCGGAGGGATCCGTGATCTCGGATATATCCATTATCTTTTTCAGATACACGGGCAGATCCAGGAGAGAGCCCAGGTCTGCTGACAGCTCAGGATATGTGATGATCATCCGGCCTTTGGTGAATTTCAGAAGGTCGTTGATCTTGGCCTTATAAAAGTCCATGTCCATCTTTTCATTGGGAAAGGCGATGATCGTGGGAATGGCGGACAGGGACATACAGGCAATGAAGCTTATCAACAAGTCAAGGGAAGGCTTCAGGATAATAATGATAACATCGCCTTTGGTGATCGCATGTTTCTGCTGAAGGCAGCAGCCGGTTACCCGGACTTTATGAAAAAAATCTTTATAGGAAATATGGATTTCCTGATTGGGCTCGATCATGGTAGCGAACAGTTTATCAGGCTGTTTTTCCGCGATCTCCTTGATTTTTAACAGTATGTTCATTTTATTCCCAATAAGACCGTGAAATTCCGCAATGCAATTTGAGCCGGTGCGCTGAAAAAGACCCAGCCAGCGGTTACAAATAAGAACGTCAGCGCGGTGTATAAAAGATGGCAGATGCTCTTTAGTGTCCTGTTCTTGATTTTTCTTTCTGATGAAATGCTGTTTTTATACAAGGTATGGCCGAATAATCCCAGACCATGATACCCGCCCCACAGAATGTAATTCAGACCGGAACCGTGCCAGAAACCGCACAGGAGCATGGTGATCATCTGGGAAACGCCGTTCCCGATGATGAAAAATTTCGGATGGATATGCCGGATGCTCCGTTTGCTTAAAGGCACAAAGATGTAGTTCTGCAGCCAGCGTGTAAGCGTGATATGCCAGTTCTGCCAGAACAAAGAGATGTTCCTTTTAAAATAAGGCGTCTGAAAGTTCTCGGGGACCTTATAATTGAATAAGAGGGATGTGCCTATGGCAATGTCCGTATAACTGGAGAAATCCCAGTAGATATAGAAGGAGTAGATCAGGAGCGCAAGTCCCATTTTCGGTGAGGTCTGGATCAGGCCGTTCCTGAGGGAATATTCATTCTGGATGAAAAAAGGGAAGAGGAGTATCAGCTTTTTAAAAAAACCCAGTGCGATCCTTCTTGTCCCTTTCTTGATCTCCGATATTTCCGGTCTGTTGTCAATCAAGTTATCCGTGAATTCCTCGTACCGGATAATGGGGCCGGCTGTAAAGATGGGGAAAAAGAACAGATAGAACATAAAATTAAAAAAATTCAGATCTTTTATCTGGCCATTGCTGTAATCGATGCAGAAATGGATGATCTTTAATGAGAAGAAAGAAATCCCGATGAGGTTAAGAAGATTATTCCCGGTGTCGGGCAGGTTCTTGTTGATAATCTTATAAGCGAGAAAAAAAGCAAGGGGGAGCAGTGCGATGATGCCTTTTTTTTTAAGCCGGATGAACTTTAAAAGAAAGAAGACCAGGAGCGATACCAGGCCCATGAAAAGGGCGCTGAAGGGGAAAAAGAAGGTAACGCAAAGTATACTGATAATGGCCAGAAAATATTTTTTATTCTGTTCTTTCAGCAGCAGCCAGTAAAGGGGGGGCAATAAGGTAATGATAAGAATATAATAGATTGAAATGAGTTTCATAAGAATTATTTATGGGACAGGCCCCTGTTTTAAAATAAACGGGATTCAGAAACCGTTGTTTTTTAATCATGATTCAGGATCGTTTCATTTTTGAAATTACCGGCCGGTTTATCATGATCCTTCAAATAAAAAAATATAATACTGATTAATAATTTAAAGTCAATTTTAAATAATAAACGCATGAAAAAATATTGACTTTATTTATTATTTTGATTAACTTATTATATTAAATTTTTCTAACACGGGAGTATAATCATGCTAAACTTTGGTCTTGTCGGTTG
>JAQTRT010000068.1 GCA_028711675.1 bacterium
TAATAATGGCATCGTAGATCTTATTGTCGATATTCGCGGAAGTGTTCCTCAGCTTGTATTCCAGCGTGCTCTTGGTGATGGAATTGAACAGCACCCTCGGATCCCCTGATGACGGCTGCGTGATCTCCGCGTCCACCTTGGGCGTCTCGCCCGAGACAAGGCACACCTGGGAAGGATAGTTCACATTCGTCCCGGTCTCCAAGGACGAGCCTGAAAGCGACACCCCGTCCACCCAGCTCTTCCATCTCCCGTATCCTTTGGTTACGCTGCCCAGGATCTGGAATGAAAGGACGTCCAGGCCGTTCGGTGAACCGATCTTATCTCCGGAATAATTCATCTTGATCACTTTTTTCGTTGTCAGGCCGGGGATACCGTTGGTTACCTTGATCAGGTTCCGTTCGTTGGTACCCATGAGCACTGAATTGAAATTGGTGATCGAAGCATTCGTGAACTGGTCCGGTATCTCGATGGCTGCCCAGGAAATATCCTGCCGGCCCTGGAGCACACCGGTCGTACTGAAATAATACGTAAAATTATAGCTGTTGGGACCCTGGTAAATGAGAATGGGCGAGACTGAGGCAAATCCTTCTGCCGGTGATTCCGGGTTCACGATAACCTGCTTGGAAGGGAAATCGACATTATTGGTTGTAGCCTTGGATGAAGCATTCAGGCTGCTGCCGCCCTCGACCCAGCTCCGCCAGACCCCTGTGCCTGTGCTCACATTACCCAGGGCATGGAAAGTGATGACATCCAGGCCGTCCGGCGAGGCAATGACGCTTCCGGAATAGTTCAGCCTGATGCATCTTTTTGTGCTTAAAGCTGAAATGTTCGTCTTTTTAATCAGCTGCCGTTCGTTCGTGCCCATGACGACCGAATCAAAATTAGTGATACTGGCATTGGTGAAGATATCGGGTATCTCAATGGCCGCCCATTTAATATCCTGTTTGCCTGTTATACCCGCTGTACTGAAATAATACGTCAATGTATAATCCTGGGACCCGGCATATGTGATAGACGGGCTGATGGACCCGTACGCTTCCGAAGGCCCTTCCAGCATAACTTCGCACAGTTTGGACGGATAATTGGCGTTATTAAAGGTTGTGGAAGAAGTGGAACTGGATAAAGAACTCCCACCCTCGACCCAGCTGTTCCATTTTCCTGTGCCGGAGGTCACATTCCCCAGGACATTGAACGTCAGGACGTCCAGGCCGTCCGGCGACGGGATCAAAGCGCTGGTATAATTAATGCGGATGAACCTCTTGGCAGGGTCCAGGGCAGTGATGTTCGTGCATTTGACATAATACTTGGCATTGGTCCCCAGCCTTACTGACGTGAAATTCGTGAATCTTGCGTTGGTGAACTGCCGGGGTATCTCAATGGCAGCCCATGTGATATCCTGCCTCCCAAACACATCTTCTGTGCTGAAATAATAGGTAAAATTATACGTACCCTGGCCCACGTAAACCGATTCCGGATTAATGGACGCGTAAGCCTTAGCCGGTCCCTCTTCCAGCAGGACAGAGGCCGTACCCGTGCTCTTCTGCCAGCCGCAGGTTGAATAATTGCTCCTCTTGACCGTCATGTCTCTTAATTTCATGGCCTGTACATAGGAATCGAACTGCGCTGCAGTGAAATTCGTCACATAAAAACGCATATCAATATAAAGATGCTCCCGCGACGCAACGCTCATGTTCGTTATCTGGGAACTGAGAATAATATAGATCTCATCCCCGTTGGTCCTGATCATGGCCCTGTTGGCTCCCGACAGGAACGAAGTGAGATTGGTCCACCATTTGTTATTCACCAGGGTCCTTATGGAAACATTGTTGTCATAGTAATCCCTGATGCGGATGGAGTAATTGGTGGGATTGTTATTCGTAAGAACGATGGTCGAAGGCCACCGGAAGGCCGTGGGTTTTATTATTTTCAAATAATTGACCCCGGCATTCGTGCTTCCCCCGCTTTTTAATATTTCATTGGTGATGACCAGGGTCAGGGACTTGTAATCCACCGTGGTGTCGCTAACCGGCAAAGAGGGGGGAAAAACAGCAGCCTGCAGATGGGCCGTAATGCCCATGATCAGCAGGAAGGGTACGATCCATGTTATTTTTTTAAATTGCATTTGCCGGTTAAACATATGTTAAAACTCCTTTTGGGCTTCAAAGCCTTTCACAGCACATGGCTTGAGGTCCAAAAATGGCCCGACCGTCCGGAAAGCGGTCTCCGGAGAACCTGTCAGTTCCCCGCCGGGAAAGAAAGGGCCATAGGCGTGCGTCCCGTCCATGAGCATCTGGCGTAAAGGCCTGATAATGACCTTCTCTTCTGTCCGCTGTTCACCGCAGGTGGAATACCGCCCTTTTTTGGCGAGCGGCATTCTCTCCATCTGTACGGCTTCGATCGTTGACGTAAATTCACCGCTTTCAAACTTCTGCGCTATGATGAAATTGAACTCAACCTTGATATTCTCCCTTTCGGGCCTGCTCTTATGCGTGATCTGGGAGCCCAGGAGAAGGGTTATCTTATTTCCGTCCGTCATTACTCCCACCTGGTCATCTGCCGGATACTCGCCCGGATTAACAGGGACCGTACGGAGGACCTGTTCTCCGGGATCATCTTTATAATAGTCCTTAACGACGATGTCGTCCACCGGACCTGTTGCCCATCGGCATATAGCGGGTTTGGTGATCCTGATCACGTTGATGCCCGCGTTCTCGGGCTTTATGGAATTGGAAATAGTATAAACCAGTTTTTGCGGTTCAGGCGAAACAGGCACCAGTTCAGGCGAGATGGAAGCTTTGGACTTGTCCGTCGTGCTCCTCACAAGCAGCTCGTCGAAATGCGCTGTCTGCTGCCGTGTGAGCATGATCCTCACATGATGACCTACCATGATCTTCATCCCGGTATTCCACAGGACATCTTTGGAACCGATCTTCAGCCATTCACTGGGGTAAGCGTCATTGTTATCAGGATCGGGATTGACGTAAAAATCTATCCTGCTGCCGTTATGCGTGATCCTGAATCCGATGGAATTGGTATTGGAGACGCAGTTGGGCGAATTCTGGTCCCTGGGCCTGTAGTCCCATCTCAGGGAATGGATGGAATTATTGGTCAGATTGATGACATTCCCGAAGAAATTGGTCACAGCCCCCATGTTCATGAAATCATGCTGGACACCGTCAAAATAGCCTATCCGGCTTGCGTGTTCGTTCGTCTGGGAGACCCTGAGATGGTCGGCAAAATAAACATAATCATAAAAAGCCTCGTTGAGCGCCCTGGCGCCGTTATCCACGGCCAGCCATATCCCCGCATCCACCCAGCCCCTGTCCGGAAGTTCTCCGTATCCGCTGCTGTTGTGGCAGTTCAGGAGGGATTTTTTCCGGATGATCTCGAATCCGAAAGGCTGGGTCTCGGAAGCCGACCAGATCTTCTCGTTGCGCACGCATTCGCCGACAAAGATGCCGTTGTAGATGGAATCAGGCGTCCCGCCGTCATTGTTCGGGCATCCTTTGATGATCAGCCTTCCGTTCGTGGCATATTGCCGGGAATTCTCCGCTTGCGGGATCCGGATCAGGTCCTTACCCATATCGAATTCATTCGACCAGAAAGTCGACAGAGTTGTAAAAGTATCACGATAATAATATGAACCGGCTGCCAGGCCGGCAGGGAGCAAGAGCAGGATAAAGATCCATATCGGATTTAATATTTTTTTCATATAAATGATTTCTATTCTTTTTGGACCAGGTTCCTGATCACCGGGAACCGGCGTATCACGCATTTTCCTTCTGTCCTCTGTTCCCCGCAGGTGGAATACTGCCCCTGAAGTTCCGCAGGCATATTGCCGGGTTGGACAGCTTCCACCCATGAAGAGAACTCGCCTTTATCCGGCCCGTCTCCCTGCCGGAAAGTGAATTCTACCTTTATGTTTTCATGTTCCGGTTGATCGCTGTGCCTGATCTGGGAACCCAGGAGCAAAATGATCTGGCCTTTGTTGGTCCTGATACCGACCTGGTCCTCTGCCGGGAAGAGATCAGGATCCATCCATACAGTCTTTAAAGTCTGTTCTTCAGGATCGTTCCGGTAATGGCTCTTTACAATGATATCTTCCAGAGGCGTGGAAGCCCAGGAACAGAAATCCGGTTTCGTGATCCGCACCATGTTGATCCCGGCGTTCTCGGGCAGGATCTCATTGGAAAGCGTGTAAACGAACTTCTGTATCTCCTGTGTTCCGGGGATCCTGTCAGGCGAGATCGATGCTTTCGATTTATCCGTCGCGCTTTTCACCAGAAGATCGTCATACCGTCCGTCCTGGTTCCTCGTGCAGCTCTTCCTTATATTGTGGCCGATCATGAATTTCATCCCGGAATTCCAGATAACCGGTTTCTCTCCTACTTTCAGCCATTCATTCGGGTAATTATTCCTGTTCCGCGGGTCCGGGTTGATATAAAAAGCCACACTGCTCCCGTTATGCACGATCCTCATACCGATGGTATTCGTGTTCGTGACGGAATTCGGTTCAACATCGTCCTGAGGATTATAATCCCATTCCAGCGGATAAATGGCGCGGTTGGTAAGGTTCACCGTATTACCGAAAAAATTTGTGACCTGGCCAAGCTGGAAATCATGCTGGTTCCCGTCAAAATATCCGACCTTGGACGGGATCCCTGCCAGGTCCTCGTTCTGTCTCATATTCTCCGCAAAATATACATAATCGTTAAAAGCGTCATCTTTGTTCCGGGCTCCGTTATCCACGACCAGCCAGATGCCCACGTCGCACCAGTTCTTGTAAGGCTCTTCACTGTCATCACCCATCGGCGCGTCGTCGTTATAATGGTTCAGGTCGCACCATCTCCTCATGACCTCGAATCCGAACGGTACCGTGGAAGAAGCGGACCATGTCTGTTCGTTCCTGGCGACCTGGCCGACCCAGATACCGTCATATCCGTAGAAAGGATCACCGTAGGAAATATAAGGATAACCGGAGATGTTCAGCATGCCGTTATTCACAAGCTGGCGTGAATCTTCCGTATCCGGGGTCTTTACTCCTTCTTTACCGTATTTAAAATTGGTCACCCAGTCAGCGGTGAGCGAATTGAATTTATCGGAATAATAATATGATGCTCCGTCAAGACCGGTCAGCAGTATTAATAAGATAAGGGGTAAAGCTAAAAAGACTATTCTGTTGTTATAAAAGCGGAATAATCTTTTTATGACTGATAATGGAGAGGAAGTGGCAGACACACCTATTGTGTTTTTCGATCTTGTTTTACTTTTCATTCAACAGGAACCGCAAAATATATTACATTATCGATAGGATAAGGGCCTTTCTTTAATGGAGCCCCACAGAGATACGCCCTTGGGACGATATCCCGAAGACCCACCGAAGGTCCACTATAGTGGTATTCCGGGGATTCGGGATAAAAAGGCCTGCTAACCATATATTATATAAGGAAAAAAGAAAATTTCAACTTTTTTTTTATAAAATCACAGTAAATCCCTGTATTTATACTGTTATTATTTCTTGACCTTTTAAAAATAATTAAAATGCCGGTTAATGATTTAAAAATACTGACACCGTCTGCATTATTTTAGGATCAGAACCTTACCGCGGTAGTATTCACTACCCGTATCGATCTGGTATATATAGACTCCCGATTTCACCGCGTACTTGTCCTTGTCCTTCCCGTCCCAGTAGATCTCGCCCTGGCTGTATTCTCCCTGGTATTCCTTCGTGTACACCTTCCTTCCCGACAGATCATACACGTTGAACGCGAACTTCTTCACCGTCTCCTTGAACAGGAAGCTTATCTTCAGATTCCCGTACATGTCCCCGCCCCTCCCCGGCGAGAACGGGTTCGGCCAGCATTTCAAATCCCCGAATACCTTCACGTATTTCGCCGCTTTCGACCCGAATATCGCGTACGTGTTATGCAGGTAGTTCACCTTCACCGTCACCGTATTCCTGTCTTTATCCACCTTTCCCCCGAGCTTGATCCACTGTCCCGTGTTCTCCTTGTAATAATATATCGCCAGCGTATCTTCGCTCCACCCCTGCAGCGCCAGCTCATCGTCCGTGTAATGCAGCACCACCGTCACGGAATTCCCGATCTCGATCTCATCGATCTTCGCCTCGCCCGAATCCTCCAGGTCCAGCTCATACACCTTGATCCCCGCGTTGTCCTGGCCCGCGATGATGCTGTCCGTCTTCGATATCGAGTTCACCTGCGATGTCGTCATGCTCTGCTTATATATGTTCAGATAAAAATCATCCAGCACCGACCCTACCGGGAACTGGATATACGTCTCGCTGTCATCCATGCTCCTGACCGTCCTCACGATCGCGGACTTCGCCTCCAAAAGCGAGTTCTTCATCACGACCGTCCCGATATCCGTCACCGCGTTCGAGCTCACCCGCACATCTACCTTGTATCTCGCTGTCTTGTAGTCCGCCAGCTGCAGCTCCACGTCATAACTCCCTTCCGGGATCATATCCAGCACGAATGTCGCGTAATTCGTCGCTGTCTTCACCGAATAAAACGTCGCCTGGCTGTTGAAGTTCACTGCCCGCGTGCTTGAGCCTGTCTTGTACAGGTTGATCGTAATGTCGTCGTTCGGCCTCAGCATCCCTTCGATCCTGCCCCAGTACGCCTTCTCCACTGCCAGTATCTGCGTCTCGATCCCTGACCCCGGATTGATCTGCACTCCCCCCTGGTACGTCACTTCGCATCCCAGTGTCCGGCTCGTCGGTATGCTGATGCTGTAATCAAACTCCAGCCCGATGATATCGTAATAGTTCGGTCCGCCTCCCACTTTCGTGAACGATCCTGCCGGGTAATTGATCACTATATTCGTCACGGACCTGATAATGTCATTCGTCGCGCACAACCGGCTCGTTACTTTCAGGTTGGAGAATATGCTCCCGTCGAACCTGATCACCGCACGGTTGATGTTCGATTTGATCGAGTTGTTGTCTATCCGGTACGTCAGGTTCGCGCTCTTGTTCAACGTGTAAATCACCTGCGACCCTTCCACCAGGTACGCGTCCGCCCTGTACGGGTTCGGGTCCGATATGTTCAGCTTTGTACCGTCATCCACTTCTTTCAGGCTTGCCGGCTGCGGCTGGTTCCTTACCTGCAGCCCGAACGGCAGCCCGAATATCTCGTTCGATATCGAGAAATTCTTCAGCGTGACCGTGATCACGTCCGATGTCCGCGATCCCAGCTTCGTCCCGTTCTCGTAATATATCCGGATCGCCCTGTTCGTCCCGTTCTTGTAATTCGTGAGATTCGCCGTACCCAGTATCCCGCTCGTGATATTCGAGAATATGCAGTTCGAGAACAACGTCGGGTATTTCAGCTCCGCGTAATAGATCCGGTTCGCGTAGTTCCCCGTGTTCGTGATGTAATAACTCACCGTCCTCACCGCGTTCGTACGGCTGATATCGATCGATCCCGTCCTCAGCTGCCCTTTCCCCGATACGTCCGGCATCTCATACGTTATGTTCCGTGACTGCCCTATCGTCGAGATCGCCTCCACATACCCCGATCCGTCATCTATATAACAGTTGAACTGCACGTTCGTCTCCGGTATGTCCCGGTTATCCGACGCCTTGATCCCTATCATGTCATAGCCCGTCGCACCCAGCGCTCCCGACGGGTCAAGAGAATACCGGAGTGTCATGCTTGAACTGCCTGACAGCCTGATATTAGCCCCGTCATTGTTCAGCCATAATGAACTGTTCGACATCACCCCGCTGATGATCCCGGGAAACGTGATCACAGCCCTCTGGATCGGCCGGTTACCCCCGATATTGTTTATCCGGTAGATATACACGTTCGTGTATGTCGTCATGTCCATCGTATCCGGCGATATATATACGTTCAGCGGAAATACCGAATCGATCTTCGTGTTCCCTGATGCCGATGTGTAGATCTCCTGCACCGGGTCCGTGTTGTTCACTTCCACCCGCAGCGTCACGCTCGTGATGTTCGTGATCTGGTCCCACATCTTGATCGTTATCACGTCGTTCATCCCTGCGTTCAGCACATGGTTGTCGTCCTTGTATAATATATTGAACACTCCCGCCGCGTACGTGATGTTCCCCCCGTCGTTCGAGATCCGCGTCGTGCTCACGTCTCCGGCATTGATCCCCACTCCCGAAAAGAATACCCTCGCCTTCGTGATGTTGTTCTGCCCTGTCCCCCTGTTCGTCAAATACAGGTTGATCAGATTCGTCACGGATGTCGTATATATGTAATTCCGCGATAATGCCGCGTTACCCACTGCCGGCGCCATCTGGATCTTCATGTACTGGTTCCCTAACGCCGTACCTGTTGGATAGTACAACCCGTTCGTCAGATACTGCACCTCGCATGTCCAGTACGACGTGTTCGTCGTCTTGTTGATGTTGTCCTTTGCCTGGAACGTTATCGTGTCTTCCACTCCGCCGCTCAGATAATTCGCCGAGTAATCTATATAAATATATCCGTTCGACACCTTCTCCACTGATCCCAGCCACGGCGAAAGAACCGTGTTGGTCAGCATGGTATAGACAGTGGAAGGGATACTGATCCGTGTCTTCATGATCTTCTGCGCTGACGTATTGGTATTGTTCAGCTTATAGGTGAACAGGTTCGTCACGCTCGAGTCCTCGATATAGGCCGGTGAGGAAATATACGCATCCGGCCTTGGAATGACATAAACAAACTTCCTTCCGCCCGCGATCACGCCCGTGTTCGTATACCGCCCTTTCTGGTCATTATTCGCCACGTTCATCTTGAAATACAGGTTCGTCGCCTGCAATATGCTGTTCGTCACCACCAGGCTGATGGTATCCGTGGCCTTCGCATCCAGCGTATTGGCCCTGTAATTCACCACAACCCGGCTGGCCAGGTTCGAGAAAACCGTCCCGCTCCATACCGTCCCCGTGATCCTTACCTTCCCCTGCAGAATGGCCGGAAGCAGTATGATCACTTCCTCCAGCTCATTGCTCCCGTTCCCGTCATTGTATACCGTGTACCCGAAATTGTTCGTCCGCTTCACTGCGCTTGTGAACATGATGTTCGGCAGGATCTTCCCGTCCGCGTCAGGAGGCGGTGTCTGGAAAAATACCCGGTTCGTCGTGCCTGCCGGCTTCGTCGTCGGCCGCAGTACCGACGTGTTCACCGTCACCAGCGGTACGATATCCCGGTACGTATCGCTCGTGATATCGTCCGTCAGAATGAGCTTTACCACATCCCTCTGCCCGGCTGCCAGGGAATACCCCGTCTTCGAGAAACGAAGCCCGCTTATACTCCACTCGCCGCTGTTCACGCTCGTGGCCTTGGTGATGGCCGTGATGTTCCCGCCGCCGCCGCTGCCCACGAACGTGCCTTCCGCGTAGCTTACCTTATTACCTTCATCCCCGTAATTGTTAAAAATGTAATACAGCGTGCTCGATGTCACTTCCGCCAGTACGTAATAATTCGACAGCCAGCTCTGCACCCTCGCTTCCTGAGGCACGAAATTAACCGTCCTTGTCTCGTCAGGCGGGTTCAGGTCATTCGCCTCGTTCCGGTTCGCCAGGTTCGAAACAAAACACCGCACCGTTATGCTCCCCGGCGTCGTGTTCGTGTATTTGTCCGACACCCGGAAATACACATCATCGTACTCCCCTATAGCCAGGGACTTGCCCTGGCTGTTGTAATTGAAGAATATGTTGCTCCGGCCAATGGATATGCCTGCGTCCGTGATAAGCGAACTCGTGGCCCACGTGATGTTCGTAAAATATCCCACTGGCAGGATCACGCGCGCAAAATTGATAAGGCCTGCCGGCGCCGTGTTCTTGATCCTGTATTTGAACACATTCGAAACTTCCGAAGTGTACACCACTCCGTCCACAGGCTGGATGCTGCAGGATGCTATGGGCTGCGGATCGGTCACCCGGATCGTGTTCACCAACCCTGTCGTCTGCACGTCCTTGAATCCTTCGCCGTTGCTGTTGTTCACCACTGCCGAGAAAGTGACATTGGTCGTCTTTCCCGCGCTGATATTATGGTAGGTTATGAACTTCACCCTGTCATCGCCGTTGTTATAGGTGATGGGATTCCCGCCCTGGCCGTAATGGAGCGTCACATAACTGATATTGTTTATCTTGCCTATCTTTACATAATTGGTCGATATCCTCACGGAAGAGAACTTCTTTACATTGGTGAAGATGCCGGGTACAGTAATAATGGCATCGTAGATCTTATTGTCGATATTCGCGGAAGTGTTCCTCAGCTTGTATTCCAGCGTGCTCTTGGTGATGGAATTGAACAGCACCCTCGGATCCCCTGATGACGGCTGCGTGATCTCTCCGTCCACCTTGGGCGTCTCGCCCGATATCCTGACCCACTGGGAGTTATAATTTAAATTCGTGCCTGTGGCCAGAGAGGAACCGGAAAGGCTGTTTCCGTCCACCCAGCTCTGCCATTTCCAGTTACCTTTGTTTACACTGCCTTTAATGTTGAAGGTAATGACATCCAGGCCGCCCGGCGAGGCGAGCGTGGATGTTGTGTAATTAAGCCGGATAAATTTACCGGGGCCAAGAGCCGTTATGTTCGTGACCTTGATCAGGGTCCTTTCATTGGTACCCATGCGATCAGAATCAAAATTGGTGATTTGGGTATTGGAGAAACCGTCCGGCACTTTAATGGCAGCCCAGGTGATGTCCTGGCGTCCTACAACCCCTGTTGTGCTGAACTTGTACGTAAAACTATAATCATTAGGGCCCTGGAAGATCTGGTTGGGAGAAATGGAAGCATAGGCATAGGCGGAACCTTCAGACAGCCCGATACTGGCCGTTCCCGTGGTCTTCTGCCAGCTGCAGGTCGAATAATTGCTTTTTTTGGCTACAGGCATTCCTTCGAACAGCTCAGCCTGGACCCAGGAATCGAACTGCACGGAGGAAAAATTGGTGACCTTGAACCGCATATCCACATAAATGTGCTCGTATGAATCAACAGGCATATTGGTTATCTGCGAACTCAGGATGATATAAAGATCGTTGCCGTTGGTCCTGATCATGGCCTTGTTCGCTGAACCGAAAAAGGATGTCATATCCGTATTGAACTGGTTGTTGTAAAGAGTACGCTGGGTTACATTGCCCTCATAAAAATCCCTTACCCTGACACAATAATTTGTGGTATTGTTGGTCAGCATTACATTGTACGGCCACCGGAACTCGTTCGGTTTTGTGATCTTTATATAATTAATACCGGCATTAGAAATGTCTGTTTGCTTTAAAATCACATTGGAAAACATAAGTGTGACTTTTTTATAATCTGTTAGTGTTGTACTTGTTGGCAGAGAAGGAGGGGAAACAATCTGCTTGGAAACATCAACAGAGCTTTTAATAAGAAGATTGTCAAAATCAGCATCCTGCTGGGGCATTCCGGCCACACTATCACTGCATCTCTGGCCGTGACCGACCATGATCTGGATGGCATCATTCCATACGACCTGTTTCTGAGCAAGAAAAAGCCATTCATTGGGTAAAGCCGGATTTCTGTCATAGGGATCAGGATTCAGGTAAAGCTTGATGTATGTTCCGTCATGGACCATTCTGAATCCGACACAATTCGTATTGGTAGCAACCGGATTGTTCTGGAGCAGCTGATAATCCCACAAGGAAACATTCGTTGTATTATATCCGATCCCCCGGGGGCTCAAAGCTGCCTTGCATTCATCATTCAAGCTTACTTCCGCACTATCATAATAGGAGATGATCTGGCGCATGGGATCAATGGGCGTATCCCAGCAACCCACATGATCCACAAAATCGAAATAACTGGAAAAATTCTCCCATTCATTGGTCCTGTTATTAGCAACATACGTTTTATGGAGAACAGGCGAACTGTCTACAAACATGGCTATGCCGACAAAGGAATGTTTCTTGGCATCACCCGGATCACCT
>JAQTRT010000069.1 GCA_028711675.1 bacterium
CCGGGAATTTCCAGAACAACATCATTGCCGTGATCGGTGATTCCACGTTTGCCCATTCCGGTATAACCGGACTTCTCAACGCTGCCTACAATAAACGGGCGACCCTGACCATTATCCTGGATAACGGCACCACAGCCATGACCGGTATGCAGGAGAATCCCGCATCAGGCAGGACCCTGAAGGAAGAACCCACAGTCAGCCTCGATTACAGGAAACTTGCCCTCTCCTTCGGCATCCGGGAGGAAAATTTCAAGGTCATTGACGCGTTCAACATAAAAGAGATCGAGGAGACGGTTCGTGCTTTCCTGAAAAAGAACGAACTGGCCCTTATCATTATCAAAGGCCTCTGCCGAATCCTTTACAACCGCGGGGAGAAGAGCAAGGCTGACCGGATCACGGCCGTTGACCGTGAGAAATGCACAAAATGTAATATTTGTCTTAACGCAGGATGCCCGGCTATCCTGAAGATCGACGACAGGATCACCATCAACACGGAATTATGCAGTAATTGTACGGTATGTGTCCAGCTCTGTCCCAGAGGTGCCATCCATGAAAAAAAACTATAATATCCTGATCGCAGGCGTGGGCGGACAGGGCATCATCCTGACCAGCGACATCCTTTCCCATGCTGCCCTGCTCTCCGGTTTTGACGTGAAGAAGAGCGAGATCCACGGCATGAGCCAGCGGGGCGGGAACGTTTTTAGCTTCATCCGTTACGGGGAAAAAATATATTCCCCCATTATCCCCATGGAAGAGGCTGATATCCTCATATCGTTCGAACAGATGGAGGTGCTGCGCTGGCTGGATTACACGCACAAGGATACAACGATCATCTACAGCGATATCAGGATCCTCCCCGCCAGCGTGATCCTGGGCAGAGAAAAATATCCGGATGACATCGAAGAGATTCTCTGTTCCTCTTTCAGCCGTGTAATAAAAGTTGAAAAAGAAAATATATTGCATAAGATAAAGAGCATAAAATATCTCAATACCCTGATGCTGGGGATCGCTTCCCTTGATCTTAACATCAAGGACCAGGTATGGGAGGAATCGGTCAAACACCAGGTGCCTGAACGGACATTGAAAGATAACATGGACGCGTTCATGTCCGGTAAAGAGTATTTAAAATAGTTCACGGGAACGATGAACATCTTTATACAGGAGGGCTGTTATGATCTGGAATGAGACTTACGAGAAATTAAGCAGGGAAAGGCTGAAGGAGCTTCAGTCCGAACGTCTTATCAATCTGGTAAAGAATCTTTATGAAAAAGTGATATTCTATAAGAAAAAGATGGATAAGGCGGGTGTCCACCCCAATGACATTAAATCCATAGACGATATCTCCAAGCTCCCTTTTACCACAAAGGATGAGCTGCGCACGGTGTATCCGTACGGCCTCCTGGCCGTGGACCTGAAGTATATCGTGGAGATCCACACCTCTTCCGGGACCACCGGCACGCCGGTGGTGGATGCCTACACGCGGCACGATATCGAGATCTGGTCAGAGGTCATGGCCCGGACACTTTCCATGGCAGGCACCACCGAAGAGGATATCGTTCAGAACGCGTACGGTTACGGACTCTTCACGGGCGGCCTGGGTGTCCATTACGGAGCCAGGAAGATCGGGGCCAATATAATCCCCATCTCGGGGGGTAATACCAAACGGCAGCTCCAGATCATGCAGGATTTCAAGTCCACCATCCTTACCTGTACTCCTTCCTACTGTCTGTTCCTGGCAGAAGTGGCCAAGGAGATGAACATCGATCTTTCCAAGCTTAATCTGAGAGCCGGCTGTTTCGGCGCAGAACCCTGGAGCGAAAGCATGCGCAAGGAGATCGAGAACAAACTGCATGTAAAGGCCCATGACATCTACGGTCTGACCGAGATCATCGGTCCGGGCGTGGCCGCCGAATGCGAGGAACAGGACGGTCTCCATGTGTACGAGGACCATTTTTATCCGGAGATCATCGATCCGGAGACAGATAATGTCCTGGCGAACGGAGAAAAGGGAGAGCTGGTCATAACAACCCTGACCAAGGAAGGAACGCCTCTCCTCCGCTACAGGACCAGGGATATTACTTTCCTGAAGCCCGGCACATGCCGCTGCGGACGCACGTCCGTGAAAATGAACCGCCTGCTCGGCCGGACCGACGACATGCTCATTATCCGCGGCGTGAACGTGTTCCCGTCCCAGATCGAGCAGGTCCTGTTAAAGATCGAAGGCACCGAGCCGCATTACCAGCTCATCGTGAACCGGGAACAGCACCTTGATTTCCTCGAGGTCCAGGTGGAAATGAACGAAAAGCTCTTCTCGGACGAGATCAAGAACCTTGAGACCACCGAAAAAAAGATCGAAGGCGAACTGTACATCGCCCTGGGCATTCACACAAAAGTGAAACTGGTCGAGCCTAAATCCATCCAGCGCAGCGAAGGCAAAGCCAAGAGGATCATCGATAAAAGAACCATGTGAAGAAGCTCACCGTTTCTGGTCCATAAACCATGAACGTATTTCAAGGAGGCATCATATGAGCATTCAGCAGATCTCTGTCTTTCTGGAGAATAAAAAAGGACGGTTGGCCGAAGTGACGGAGCTCCTATCCGGTTCCGGGATCAACATCCGCGCCCTGGCCCTGGCCGACACGACAGATTTCGGCGTCCTCAGGATGATCGTAAATGATTATAAAAAATGCCAGGATATCCTGAAAAAACACGGTTTTATCGTCCGGCTCACCGATGTGATCGGCGTAGAGGTCGAGGACCGTCCGGGCGGACTGAACAGGGTCATGCAGCTGTTCAACAGTAACAACGTCAACATCGAGTATATGTACGCCTTTGTGGAGAAAAAAAAGGACAATGCCGTCGTAGTCTTCCGGATCGACGACATGGAAAAGGCCAAGAAAGTCCTTAAAGAGAATAAGATCAATATCTTCAGCGCAGAACTATAGGAAGAGTATTTCTCATGATATATCTTTCCAGGAGAAAAAAATGAGCGGTATTTTCGGCGTGGTCTCAAAACAGGATTGTTCAGAAACTCTCTTCTACGGAACAGATTACCATTCCCATCTGGGGACGCAGTACGGCGGACTGGCCGTATTGGGTGACCGCTTTACCCGCCAGATCCATAATCTTTCCCAGCATCAGTTCAAGTCCAAATTCTTCGATGATTCGATGCGCATGAAAGGGAATAAAGGCATCGGGGTCATCAGCGCCCTGGACGAACAGCCTATTTACCTGAATTCCAAGTTCGGTGAATTCTGCATTGCCAGCAACGGTAACATCGATAACATCAAGGAACTGGCCCAGAAACTTATGGCCGAAGGTGTCTCTTTTGCCGAAGTAGGACACGGCGGATGGGTGAATGTCACGGAGCTGATCGGGAAACTGATCATCCGGGAGAAGGACCTGCTGACCGGGATAGAAAAAATGTTCAAACTCATTGACGGCTCCTGTTCCCTCCTCATCCTGAACAAGGACGGCGTGTACGCCATCCGGGACCGTTTTGGCTATTCTCCGCTTGTGATCGGTCAGAGCAAGGATGCCTGGGCTGTGACCACCGACACATGCGCTTTTCCCAATCTTGGCTTTAAGATAAAAAAATTTCTCAGTCCCGGCGAAGTTGTCTTATTGAACGAGCAGGGCATGGTGCAGAAAAATCCGGGAAATGACAGGAACCAGATCTGCGCCTTTCTCTGGATCTACACGGGATTCCCTGCTTCGGATTATGAAGGTATCAACGTGGAAATAGTTCGCGAGGAATCGGGAAAACACCTGGCCCGCCATGACAAAGGCCTGGATGTGGATGTCATAGCCGGTGTGCCTGATTCCGGCACATCCCATGCCCTGGGCTATGCCATGGAATCCGGCAAACCTTACCGCAGGCCCCTGGTCAAATACACACCCGGTTACGGCCGCAGCTATACCCCTCCGTCCCAGCATACGCGTGATCTGATCGCAAAGATGAAGCTCATCCCCATCCGGGAGATCATTGAAGGGAAACGGATCGTGGTCTGCGAGGACTCCATCGTACGCGGCACACAGCTGAAGAGCTTTGCTATTTCCAAACTGTGGGAGAACGGCGCCAAAGAGATCCATATCCGGGCAGCCTGCCCGCCCCTGATGTTCCCGTGTAAATTCAATATCTCCACACGGACCAAGGCAGAACTGGCGGCCCGTAAGGCCATCGTGAAGATAGAAGGAAAGGATATTGACGATGTGTCCGAATACCTTGATCCCAATTCACAAAAATCCAAGAAGATGGTGGACCATATCGCGGCTGACCTCGGGGTCACCACTCTCCGTTATCAGACCATCGGCGATATGATCAAGGCCATCGGTCTTCCAGAAAATAAATTATGCCTGTACTGCTGGAAAGGGATATGCAGTAAAAAAAACGACCGGGAAAAAGAGCCAAGACCATAGAATTCCCCGAAAAGGACCGATCCGTGTGAACGGTCATCCCCGTTCTTCCGTCATTCCGGCAGACGGGTCCATCCCTGACCTTGACAAGGAGATAAAAATGAAAGGTGTTTTAATTCTTGAGGACGGTACATGTTTTGAAGGGAATTCCATCGGCGTTCCGGGCGAAAGAACAGGCGAACTGGTCTTCCATACCTCTGTCGTGGGATACCAGGAGATCATGACGGACCCGGCCAACAGCGGCAAGATACTCATTCTCACCTACCCTCTCATCGGGAATTACGGTACAGCCGATAAATTCTTCGAATCCAGAAAAGCATGGGTCAACGGTCTCCTCATCAGGGAGGAGAGCCGCATCATGTCCAATTTCCAGGCCGAGGCTCCGTTCCAGTATTTCCTGAAGCAGCAGGGTCTTGTCTGCTTCAGTGAAATGGACACAAGGAGCCTGACGGTCAAGATCCGGGAATACGGCCCTCTGACAGGTATCCTTTCCACAAAAAGCAATAATAAGACCGTTCTCCTGAAAAAACTGAGAGCAGCCCTGAAGTCCGTCGGGAATGACCGCATCAGGAATACTTCTGTCAAACAGATCACAAAGATCGATACACCGGGCTCCGTCAGGAAGATCGCCATCCTGGACCTGGGATGCAGTCAAAATTTTATTCACCAGCTGAAGCTCCTGAAGAACAGCATCATTCTTCTCCCTTATAAAACACCCGCGGAAAAGATACTCTCCCTGAAACCGGACGGTCTGCTCCTGTCGAACGGACCGGAGAATGACATGGCTTTTCCGGAGATCAGTATCACGGTCAACAGGCTCCTGGGCCGCATCCCTGTTTTGGGTATCCAGACCGGCCATGAGATCATCGGCCTGGCCCTGGGCGGAAAGCTCAGGCGCATGAAGACAGGCCATCATGGCGGAAATTATCCCGTCCTCTCTACCGGCTCGTTCAAAGGAGAGATCACGGTCCAGAACCATGATTTTGTCGTGGATGAAAACTCATTAAAAAAAATAAAAGACGTCAGGATAACGCTCCGGAACCTGAACGACAACACGATCGAGGAGATGGAGAGCAGGCCCTTAAAATTCATTTCAACCCAGTACTATCCCACCGGCCCCGAGTCCTGTGAGGTGAATCCGGTCTTTAAAAGATTTATTTCGCTGATCGGTCAAAAAAGAGGAAAATGAAATGCCAAAACGAAAAGACATCCATAAGATCCTGATGATCGGGTCCGGACCTATCGTGATCGGCCAGGCCTGCGAATTCGACTATTCCGGCTCCCAGGCCTGCAAGGCCCTGAGGGAGGAAGGATATTATACCATCCTGGTGAACAGTAATCCCGCCACCATCATGACAGACCCGGAAATGGCCAATGTGACATATATCGAACCTTTGACCGTGGATGCGGTTACAGAGATCATAAAAAAAGAGAGGCCGGATGCTGTTCTACCGACCCTGGGCGGCCAGACCGGACTGAACCTGGCCTTCTTCCTGATGAAACAGGGAATCCTGAAAAAATACGGGGTTGAATCCATCGGTGCCAGCGTGGATGCCATTGCCAGGGCCGAAGACAGGGAGCTTTTTAAGAAAGCCATGCTGGAGATCGGAATTAAAGTTCCGAAAAGCGGGATCGCCCGTTCCGTGAAAGAAGGGATGGATATCGGCATGGAAATAAAATTCCCCCTGATCCTGCGGCCGGCTTACTGCCTCGGCGGAAGCGGCGGAGCCACGGTCTATAATAAACAGGAATTGAGGGATCACCTGATAAAAGGCCTTGGCATCAGCCCGGTCCACCAGGTCCTGGTCGAACAATCCGTCCTGGGATGGAAAGAGATAGAATTCGAGGTTATGAGGGACTGCGCGGATAACGTGATTATGATCACGTCCATGGAGAATGTGGATCCCATGGGCGTGCATACAGGCGACAGCATGGTCGTGGCCCCGTCCCAGACCCTGACAAAGGAAGAGTATGAACGGTTCGTGCATTATTCCAAAAAAATAATCAGAAAGGTCGGTATCACCGGAGGCGGGGCCAACATCCAGTTCGGCCAGAACCCGGATAACGGCGATATCGTCATCATTGAAGTGAACCCGCGCCTCTCCAGAAGCTCGGCCCTGGCTTCCAAGGCAACGGGATTCCCCATCGCGCGCGTGGCCACAAAACTGGCCGTGGGCTATACCCTGCCCGAGGTCGCGAACCAGATCACGGGAAAGACCACTTCCTTTTTCGAGCCCACCGTGGATTATTGCGTATTTAAGATATGCCGGTTCGCTTTTGAAAAATTTTCCCAGGCGGAACGCGTCCTCAATACATCCATGAAAGCAGTAGGCGAAGCTATGTCCATCGGAAGGAACTTCAAGGAAGCCCTTCAGAAAGGGATCCGTTCCACGGAAACGGGACGCCACGGCCTGGGCGCCGACGGGAAGGACAGGATCACAGATAAAATGCTGAAGCAGCCTGCACCTGACCTGCTCGAAGAGATAAAAATAAAGGTCAGGATACCGAACGACGAAAGGATATTCTATCTCAGGTACGGTCTGAAAGCCGGCCTTTCCGTGGATGAGCTCTTTGAACTTTCCCGGATAGACAGGTGGTTCATCGACCAGGTGAAACAGCTTCTCGAGACCGAGAATGAGATCAAAAAATACGCGGTAACCGGCTCTGTCAGGATCCCGGCCGGACTCCTCAGGAAAGCCAAGAGGGACGGATTCTCGGACACTCAGCTGGCTTTTCTGCTGAACACCACTTCTTCCAGGATCAGGGCTTACCGGAAGAAAAAGGAGGTCAATGCCATCTACAAGCTTGTCGATACCTGCGCCGGCGAGTTCAAGGCCAAACAGCCTTATTATTATTCCACATATGAAACAATGAACGAAAGCATCGTATCAAAGAGGAAAAAAGTCCTCATCCTCGGCGGCGGGCCGAACCGGATCGGCCAGGGCATTGAATTCGATTACTGCTGCTGTCATGCCTCTTACGCCCTGAAGGAAGAAGGATTCGAAAGCATTATGATCAACTGTAATCCCGAGACCGTTTCCACGGATTATGATACGTCCGATAAACTTTATTTCGAGCCTCTGACCGTGGAGGACGTGCTTAACATCATTGAGCTGGAAAGACCTGTCGGTATCATCGTGCAGTTCGGCGGCCAGACCCCTCTTAATATATCCGTGCCCCTTTCCCGGATGGGCGTGAATATCCTGGGTACCAGCTCTGATTCCATCGACCGGGCCGAGGACAGGAAACGGTTCCAGGAAATGCTGAAGAAACTGAAGCTGGTCCAGCCCGAGAACGGCACGGCCGTTTCCTTCGAAGGCGCAAAAAAGATAGCAAACCAGATCGGTTATCCCGTGATCGTCAGGCCCTCCTATGTCCTGGGCGGCCGCGGCATGCAGATCGTTTATGATGAGGAAGACCTGAAGGATTACATGACCAAGGCGGTCGAAGCTTCGCCGGAACACCCCGTGCTCATCGATAAATTCCTGGAGGATGCCATTGAAGTGGACGTGGACGCCATCGCCGACGGCGAACGCTGCGTCATCGGCGGAATCATGGAGCACATCGAGGAGGCCGGCATCCACTCCGGCGACAGCGCCATGGTGATCCCTGCTTATTCCCTGAGCAACGATATCGTGGATATCATCCGGGAGAACACCTATGCCATGGCCATGGAGCTTCAGGTAAAAGGGCTCCTGAACATCCAGTACGCCGTAAAGAACAACGTCGTGTACGTGCTTGAAGTGAATCCGCGGGCCAGCCGGACCGTACCTTTCATCAGCAAAGCTATCGGCATCCCTCTGGCCAAGCTGGCCACCAAGATCATGATGGGCAAGAGTCTGAAAGAACTGGGCTTCACAAAAGAGAAAAAAATAAATTACTTTGCCGTAAAAGAATCGGTCTTTCCCTTTATCCGGTTCCCGGGTGTGGACGCCATGCTGGGGCCTGAGATGAAATCCACGGGAGAGGTCATGGGTATCGATTCCACGTTCTATTCCGCTTATGCCAAGAGCCAGCTGGCTGCAGGCCAGAAACTGCCGCTCAGAGGTACGGTCTTCATCAGCGTGAAGAACCAGGATAAACGGAACATCATGCTGATCGCCGGCAAGCTGAAGAACCTCGGGTTCAAACTCCTGGCTACGGAAGGGACAGCCAACACGCTGGTGAAAAACGGGATCGAGGTCAAGGTCCTTCCCAAGCTCCATGAAGGACGGCCGAACATCATCGATTACATCAAGGATAACAAGGTTGATCTCATCATCAATACTCCGGGCAGCAAGATAACGCGCGGGGACGAGAAGGCCATCCGGTCCAGCGCCATTCTCTACAGCGTTCCGCTTATTACCACCATCAGCGGCGCCCAGGCCTCTGTGAACGGCATCGAGATCATGATCAAACAGAAAGGCATCAGCGTTAAAGCCCTTCAGCAGTACCATAAACAAGCCAAAGCGCTTAACCGGTGAACAAGGACGGAGAACGTTTATGAAGATCGTGGTCATACTGGCCCACCCGTCGGAAAAAAGTTTTAACCATGCCATTGCAGACACAGTCGTTAAAACGCTGAGAGAAAACAATCACGAGGTACTGTTCCATGACCTGTACAAAGAGAAATTCGATCCTATGCTGCGCCGGGAGGAAGCTGCTAAAAATGCCTGGATTGGTCCTGTGATCGAAAAGCATTGTAAGGAATTGACAGCATCAAACGGCCTGGTCATCATCCACCCTAACTGGTGGGGCCAGCCGCCTGCCATACTGAAAGGCTGGATCGACCGTGTCTTCCGGGCCGGTGTGGCCTATGAATTCCGGGAAGGGGACAAAGGGGAAGGTATTCCCCTGGGCCTGCTAAAAGGCAAGACTGCCCTGGTTTTCAATACATCCAATACCCCGGATGAACGGGAACAGAAGGTCTTCGGTGACCCGCTCGAGACCATCTGGAAGAACTGCATCTTCGGGCTCTGCGGCATGACCCGTTATCACAGAAAAACGTTCAACGTCATCCTTACCAGCACTCCGGAACAGAGAAAAGAATGGCTTCAAGAGACCGAAAAGATAGTAATAGAATATTTCTGATCCTTTCCGGCCTCAATTCCCTTGACAACTATTTTACCTTTGATATCATGGATTCATGAAGATCGGGATCAATGCCACATACGCCGCCTCGGACCACCCCACAGGGATCGGGAACTACACGATCAATCTCATCCGGCACCTGGCCCGCGTGGACAAAAAGAACGAATACATACTTTACTATCGATATCGGACCGATGAAAAAAAATTCCTGCAAGCAGGGTTCCCCAGCCGAAGGTTCGAACCCGGCCTGGGGTTCCTCATGCCCGACAGGCTGGACCTGTTCCATGACCCTGCCTTTAAATATATTCGCATCGGGAAAAGCAGGAGCATCGTGACTGTCCATGATATGGTGGTAGCCCTGCCGGAGGATTATACTTCGGAAAAGTTCAAAAAGACCCAGACCCCCAAGCTTATGAAAGCCCTCCGGAGATCAGATGCCCTTATTACCGTTTCCCGGTTCACACGGGATGAACTGGTCCGGAAACTGGGAGTTCCGGAAAAAAAGATATCAGTGGTCCATCACGGCATTGACACTTTGCTCTTCCGGACCGATAAAAAACCAGCCGGCCCCCCGGCATTGTATAAACTCCCAAAAGAATATATCCTCTTCGTTGGCAATATTGAAAAACGGAAGAACCTTATCGGCCTTGTGACCGTCTTTGAAAGGGTGAATAAGGTCCATCCGGGCCTGCATCTTCTCCTGATCGGCCGGAACGGGTACGGTCATGAGACCATCCGGGACCGTATCCGCAGCTCTCCCCGAAAAGACCGTATCAGGATGATCGATTACGTCCAATCACAGGACCTCCCCTCTTTCTACAGGAACGCCCGGCTCTTCCTCTTCCCTTCCTTCTATGAAGGATTCGGCATGCCGGTCCTGGAAGCCATGGCCTGCCAATGCCCCGTGGTTACGTCCGGGTGCTCCTCCTTACCCGAAGCAGGCGGCCGTGCCGCGGTATACGTGAATCCTTTTGACACTTATGATATAACGAATAAGACGCTTAATATCCTGGAAAATGAAAAACTCCGGAAGAAACTGATCATAGAAGGTCTGGAGCATATCAGGAATTTTTCCTGGGAAGCCACGGCCAGGAACACGGTCAAGGTATACGAAAAAACAGCCGGTCAATGAAGACCGGTTCATTCCCCGGCTTCAAGGACCACCAGCGTAAAATCATCCTTCTGGCCGCTGGGATGGATAAAGGAATAAATCTCATCCCGGATGGAGGAGATGAGAGCCTCCCCTGCCTTTTGGTTATACCTCATGAAAGAATCTTTTAAACGGTCCGGACCGAACCTCTCCCCGGAGCTGTTGTGGGCTTCAACCACGCCGTCCGTATAGAGCAGCATCTTATCCCCGGTCTTCAGGTTGATCTCTTTTTCCTCCAGCATTTTCCCGATATCCGGTACGATACCCAGTATCATCCCGCCCGGCTGGATCATCTCCACTTCCCCTTCCCTTGCGCGGTAGATCAGGATCTTCTCGCTCCCGGCCGAAGAGAAGGTGATCATCGATTTCTGCGCCTGCCAGATCAGGTACAGCATGGTCACGAACTTGTCCTGGCCCACGTGCTGGTTGAATATCTCGTTCACGTTCAGGAGGATGTTCTTCGGTGACCGTTCTTTTTCTGAAAAAATATGAATGGCAGCTTTGACCATGGCCATGAAGAGGCCGGGGACCAGACCTTTGCCCGAGACGCCGCCTATCACAACAGCCAGGTTATCCTCACCGGACAACGGGATGAAATCATAATAATCCCCTCCTATCTCCTTGGCCACTTCCATCATGCCGGACACCTTCAGGCCTTTGACAACAGGTACGCTGCGCGGCAAGAGCGCCGACTGGATCTGCCTGCCCAGTTTGAATTCCTCGGCCATCCTCTCCTTCTCGATGATATCAGCATGGTGAAGGGCGTTATCGATGGTAATGCCTATCTGGCGCCCCAGCTGTTCCAGCAGGTCGATGTCCCGGATCGTGTAATTCTGCAGAGTGCCTTTCTTTCCTAATCCGATCGTACCGATAGTCTCACTCTCTAAAATAAGGGGCACAAGTATATCCAGATCATGCCACTCTAAAAAGGAAAGGCACTCTTCGCGGATCCTTTCGAAATCCGGATTGACCTTTACTTCATCCTTTAAAACAGACCTCTTGTTCCGCTTAAGCCACTGGTAGAGCCCGCTTCCATCATCCAGCATAACCGCCTGGACAGTCTCTTGTCCGGTCTTTTCCCTGTTCCCGGCCACGGACCCGACCTCCCTGAAACCCGACCGGTTCGGTTCAGGCACCTTCACCAGAACAAGGATATGCTGAACATAAAAGATATCCTTCAATTCCCTGAACAGCTTGTTAAGCAGTACCGGAAGGTCCAGTTCGGTTCCGATCTTTTCTCCCAGTTCGCTCAACACATTATAATAATCATACTTCCGGCGC
>JAQTRT010000070.1 GCA_028711675.1 bacterium
CGCGTGCCTCTGCGGAAGCTCCAGCCTTTTCAGGAAAGGATCAGGATACTTTTTCTCCGGAATGTATATGAGGAGGGACAGGAAATCCATTTTATGGTCCTGAACCATGAGTATGAGGATTTTCATTTTTATTTCACGGTTATTGACGATCATGATTTTATCTATGCTTTTGATGAGTGTGCGTTCTCCAAGACCATGCCTTACAGGGATTTCCGGTTCCGGGTCAGGAAGAGTAACCAGTACCGCCTTCTTTTTTATATCAACGATGTTTACCAGTTCTCGGTCCCCCTGAAGATCCTGAAGACGCAGCTGTGCCGGAGATATCTTATTTCCCGGCGTTCGGATAAGTCGGTTTCCCTGACCATCCCGGGCCTGGAACCTCAGGACATCAGGGTCCGGTATACGGGGCTGAATAATTTCAAACCCTGCTATGATACGGCTGAATCGATCCTGGAACAGGACCTGGAAGAACTTTATGTCCCCGTGAACAAGATATTCAAGAACACGGCAGAGAACGATATCTTCCGGTATTTCAGGAGGAAACCGGAGGGAAAATATAATCCCGCGGGTATCCTTAAGATCATCAATCTTCTGAAATTCATGCCGGACAAGGAGGAGGTGCAGTTCATGCAGAACCTTCTCCAGGAGGACAGGGACCTGGCCCTGTATCTGCTCGATAATATTTTTGATTTCGATCTGATCTTCCTCCTCTCCGAAGAATATATCCGCGATATCCTCGCTTCCGTGATTGACCAGGATGTAGCCATAGCCCTGAAAGGCGAAACCCATGACCGGTCCGGGTTCATCCGGAAGCATCTGTCTGAATTCCGGTGGAAGAATATCGATGCTTTATCCGGCCGGATAGAGTCCATTGAGATGGATAAAGTGAACGAAGTCCAGAGGAAGATCGGGACCTTTGTCCGGAGTTTTTTCCAGCAGAAGATGGGGATTCCCTTCGTGTTCAGCAGGATGAAGGTCCGGAAATTCAAGATCCGGGAATTCAGCGCATCCTATGACAACGGCTGTGAGGTCCTCCTGCCTGAATTCAGGTTCAACGGGGATTATCTGATGCAGGTCGAGACATCCGAAGGCCTGGTCCAGACCGTGATCAGGATAAGGGAGAGGCAGGATGAACTGAAATTTACGATACGCATGATCCATCAATCAAGGGATTTCTTCGATGTCCTTAACGTGGACGCTGGTTCTGTTTTCCTGAGGTTCTTTCACGACCTGCGTAATGCCCAGGTCGTACTTTTTACCGGCGAGAACGATTTTAAGGTCTTTGATTTCACCGGGATCCATCAGGATGAGATCATCCAGGTCCCTTATACCGGGGGAAGGTCCCTCAGGCTCCTCATCGGCGCCCTGTACAAGGATAAGAAGCACCTGGTCGATGAGGCAGACCTGGTCATTGACACGGATGAGATACGGATGCGCGACTTTTTCCTGCCGGATAGTGTCCTGTCCGGGGATCCTGTCTTTATTAAAAAAATAAAGACACAGACCCAAGAACTTTTGTACATCCACCAGCAGGAGATCCCCCTTTCCCTGGATCTGGAAGGTGATAAGGACCTGATCGGGATCCAGCAGAAGATCAAGGCCAGCCTGGAAAAGATGAGAAGCCCGGTCATGGACCTGGATGTCATGGAGATAGAGGACCTGGTCGAAGTACGGAACAGGATCGCGGATAACGGGAACCTCTTTACTCTTTACTCGCCGGCTGCTTTTCATATTTACCTGGTTTTCAGTCTGGGACCTGTGGCCGTTCGTCTTTCCGGGGATATGCTTTGTTTTTATAATTTTACGGATTCGCCTTTTTCGTTCAAGCTCATCGCTGACCAGGAAGCCGGACCGGGAGAGGAAGTGACAGGAAAATACCATGAACACCCTTCTCCTCCCTTTAAAAGGAATCTGAAAGTTGATCTCTCCACGGCCCTTGGCGATATCTCCGTCTATTTCCCGGCTGAGGGACAGGAGGAACAGGGGGCTGTTGAGAAATATGCTCTGAAAGGGGAGGACCTTGATGGGATACAGGCGCGGCTTCTGAATAAAAGGTCCCGAACCATCATCGACCTTATCCAGGAATTAAAGGTTTATTATTTCAAGTTCAGGATGACAAAACAAAAACTTTATTATCACCTGATGCGGGCCGTGATGAAGAACATCAGGGAGAATTATTTCCTGAGCCGGTATTTCATCTTTACACCTGAGAGCGGATTCAGCCTCCTGGATGTCGTGGAAATTCTTCTCCATCTGCATGAACTGTACAGGACAGGCTGGGAATCCCTGGACAGCATGGTGGACAAGACCTTTGAGTATATGAAAGCCCTCAAGATAAAGAATAAACGCCTTGATATTTACAAAAAAAAGAAATGACAGGAGCGGTCCTGTTTAAAGGGACAGACCGGTTCCGGACCTTTGAATACTTCAAGACAGGCTATACTGTCATGGTTTTTTTTCGTCATCGATCCCTGTAAGATTCCAGGAATTCTTTGGGATCAAGCCAGGTCCTTTCCAGGTCCCTGGAAAAAGCATAACCTTTCAGCCAGAACAAGCGCTGCTGCAGGTCCGCGCCTGAACGCTGGAGTTCCAGTTTCATCCCGTTTTCAAAGATAAGTTCCATGCCTTTTTCATTGAGCCTGTACTCTTTTACTTTCTGGACCTGGTCGCCTTCGCTCAGAAAAAGTTCATGGGAATAATCAGGACCGGATTTAAGCCACCGTCCCCGGCTGACGGCAAAATGAAGGTGAGCCCCGTAACCGCCGTTCTCCACGGAATACGAAAGACCGATGGTCCCTATCTTTTCACCCATCCGCACAAGATGACCGGGCCGGACACGGATCTCTCCGGAGAGATGACCGTAGATCGAACAGACATAATTCGTAGCGCTTAGTTTATGTTCAATGACGATAAGGAAACCCCAGTCCGGTGAATGATGAACAAGCCTGATGATACCGTCGCCTATGCTGAAGACCGAGGAACCTTCCCGCGACCAGCCGCAGTCATCTCCTGCGTGCCTGGTCCCGTCTCCCACATTATACGATCTCCGGGTCCCTTCGAAAACCAGTTCCCGGTCATATTGCAGGATAGGCGGCATGAAACGGATCGCCTGGGGACAGTCCGGTTCCAGCATGGATATCTGTGAGTATTTTTCCTGGTATCCTGGGATAGGGCTGCCTGATTGATAATACTGATACTGTAAGACCTGGTTGGTGGAGAGGCCGGGCGGAAAATCAGGGAAAAGAAAGGGCATATCCTGTGAGATGGACCGGACAGCGTATTCGAGGCTGTTCCGGATATAAGAATTGGATTCTTTATCCAGCCGCGATTTCAGGAAAGGGAGGGAATCCTTGTCCTTCATTTCGGTCAGAGTGGAAATGCATATATCCTGTAAGAGGGGATCGCTGCTGTCAAGGAACGGCAAGAGGGGGGCGATATTCACAGATCCTGTATGGCGCAGGCTGTACAGAGCTTTCATCCGGATGAGCCTGTTTTTATCGTGAAGGAGCTGATACAGGACATTAGTGAGGCATTCTTCCCTGTAGCGGATGATGTTCTCCACGGCGCTGTTCCCGAAATCCCTGATGATCCTTTCCTTGAACAGATGTTTTTCCCGTGATTTTTTCATCTTTAGGATCAGCTGGTCCAGGGCCTTCTGCCTGGCCAGGAACAGTTCGTTTTTCTCCGCAGCAGCGGATACGTGTATACCTGCGCACAGGACCAGGGCTATGATACAGGGGGTTATTTTCAACATGGAGATAATATAATGCACGGAGGTGAATAGTCAAGAAGTCAGGTATGTGTATTTTTATTTACCCGGTTTGTGTAGCCGTGATTTTCACAGGACTCGAAGTGCGAAAACAGGCGGAAGGTGCCATCTGGGGCGCGGTTTCATGGGGAGAGGATATTATATTAAAATTTTTCGGTTTGGAACCGCTATTTTAACAGGACGTAAAAACGCGAAAATAGCGATTCCCCTCGGAGGGCATCGTGGATGGTGCCCGAGAATGAGAAAAATTTCAATATAATATCCTCTCCCTTTGTTTTTTATTTGATTTCAAATTGAAAAAAGATTAGATGGAAGCATGGATATCAGATCATTCAGGTTCCTCTGCGCTGTCGAGACCTTTCTCCTGTCCCCGGATAAAAAAGAGGTCCTGCTCATGCACAGGAGCAGGGAACGCGACTTCCTTCCGGATTATTATGCCGGTATCGGCGGCAAGATGGATTCCAAGGAGCATGAGAATCCCCTGGAAGCCGCTCTCAGGGAAATGAAGGAGGAGAGCAATTATTCTTCGCATGAGATCAGGGACTTGCGGCTGAAGGCCGTGATCACGGTCTTTGACCGGTGGGGAAAATGGATCGTGTTCGAATTCACGGGACAGGTGAAGAGAAAAAAATACAAGAGAAGAGAAGTGAAAAAGGAAGGGACCCTGGAATGGGTCTCCCTGGACCGGTTAAAGAACCTGAAATTAATCCAGGATCTTCGAAAAGGGACGCTTGAAAAGATCCTTTTTACAAAAAGATTTCTCTGGCTTAAATCCATTTTTAATAAAAAAGACCGGCTTGTCCGGTTTGAGATCCAATGACCGGAGCTTCATCCTGAAGGGGAAGGAGAGCCTCTGCTTTTTACGGACATGAGGTCCATGGAGCTTATTTCTTTAGCTTCCGCAGTTCGGAATTGACGAACTTGATGATCTTGTTCTTTCTGATCTCGGACAGGGCCTGGAACTGGACACCGTAATTAAAATGGCCTTCGCCTTCGCCGCTGAGTTTCATCCACATGATCTGGCCTTTGACGTCCTCGAAAATTTCGCCGTCCGGAAGAATAAAGGAAAGTTTGACGAGTTCGGTTACTTTCCGGTCAGCCTTGGTGGCGATCATAGCCCCGCTGGCGCTGATATCCAGAATAACGCATTTGTTCCGGTTGATGTTCTCCGGATCGTATATCTCGCCCGTGCAGTTCAATACCACACGGGGGTAAGCGCGGTTGATAGACCGTGTTATAGTGGAAGGTCTCATGATGTTGAGGACCTGTTCCGTGATTTTTTTCGTGGTCAGGGACATGGACTTAAACTCGTAATTGGCCTTCTCGTCCCAGAACAGGACTGTCAGTGCTGTGTTGGCTTTGATCTCGAGGTTATTGAAAGGGATATAGATTGTAAGATAATCGGGAGTTATGTCCTTGATCAAGGCCTGCAGTTTTTCGCCTTTTAAAATTTCCGGCGAAAAAATGATGATACCCTGTTGAAGCGTTAAGCCCATTTATTTAATCCTGTTTTTTTTCGACCATTTTAAAGAAGGCTTTTTTGTCCTTCCTGAAAAGGGCTTCATCGTGTTTAGCTTCTTCTTCCGTGTTGCGCCAGGGGCCGCAGATCATTTCGATCTTTTCCTTGTTCTTTCCCTGGATATATATCCGTTCGGCCTTCCCGCTCTTTGAACTATTTTTCCTGATGATTTTTTTAATGACAAAGCAAAAACTGTATTTCATGCTTGTAAGGTATTAAATTTAAAATTGGATGTCAATCATTATTTAAACGGGCAAGGGCTGGTGTCGATCCTTGTCCGGGAAGGAGCACGGTTCACGTAAAAAGCCGGAGGAAAGACCTGTTATTCCCGAATGAATTCCTGAACGCGTTCGATCAGCAGTTTTTTAAATTCCCTGAATTCTTCGTCTGATAACGGTTCCCGGTTCATGTTCTTGGTCTCAAGAATGTTCAGTTTCTTTAAATCATTATGGTTCATATCTTATTTTTCGGAAGAAAAGGATGATTTCTTTAAGAGGTATGGAAGAAAAAGAAGGGGGCGGAAGGACCTGTTTTTACCCGAAATAGTGCTTGATCCTCTGGCTCCGGGAAGGATGCTGGAGTTTCTTGATGGCCTTTTTTTCTATCTGACGGATCCGCTCTTTGGATAATCCGAATTTCTGGCCGATCTTTTCCAGGGACATTTTCTTGTTCCCGTTGAGCCCGTATCTCAGGTTGATGATGATACGCTCGGTCTCGGTCAGGGAATTGATGGCCTGGTTCAGGCTGTTCTGCAGGGAGGAGGTGATGACGTCATCCTCGGGTTTCGGGGCGCCGGCATCGGAGACGATGTCCGAAAGGACACTGGTGTTGTCATTCCCGATAGGGGTTTCCAGGGAGATGTACCCCTGGGTGGCGCTCAGGAGCGTGTTGACCTCTTCGTTCTCCATGTCGAGCTGGTCCGCGATCTCAGCGGCCGAGGGCGGCCGTTTCAGTTTGCTGGTGAGCTTATTGATGCTTTCTTCGATCTTCCTGACATCGATGGAACGGTTCAGGGGCAGACGGATGAGACGTGATTTTTCGGCAATGGCCTTTAAGATGGACTGGCGTATCCACCAGACCGCGTAAGAGATGAAATGATAGCCTTTCCGGTAGTCGAATTTTTCAGCGGCAATGATGAGGCCCAGGTTCCCTTCGTTGATCAGGTCGATGAGGGAGATACCGCTCACCTGGTATTTTTTGGCGATGCTTACCACGAAACGCAGGTTGGCCTGGATGAGCTTCTGCTTGGCGATCTCATCACCTTTCATGGCCAGTTTGGAGAGATGTTCCTCTTCCTCCCTGGTCAGAAGGTTTATCTTGTTGATCTCTTTCAGATACATGGAGAGAATGTCTTCATTAAGGGATTCTTTGATCTTGCTTTTATAATCTTTCTGTAGTTTCATATCAGCAGAGCTTGAGCCTCCTTAAAATACGCATTGTACTATATTAGACAACTTTTTTAAAAAAAAGTTTCAAACCAAATTTAAAAAACAGGCTCCGCGCCTATCCTTTTTAAGGGGGAGCGGATGGATATATTCTCTGAACTGAAAAAGCTCTTTTCTCTGTGATTAATGAGGATTTTAACGCCTTTGACATTCGGGAACTGCGTGGCTGTATAAACGATCTGATACAAACGGGCTTGAAGCATGGAGACCCCCACTCCGGATTCGAACTCCTGGCTGAAATCCAGATAAGCCACAGGGCCTTTCATTTCAGCGTTCAGCAGCCTGACCCGGGCCGGGAAAAGGGATGTGATCCCGGTCTTTTCTTCACGCGTGTCCGGCCCCAGCAGCAGCTGATTGATCGTATCAAAGAGCGGGGAATCGCTTCCGGGAATGGTCCTGGTCACCTTTACCAGCTTGAGCTTATCCAGGGATTCTACGTACCGGGTAAAGAACAGGTCCACGGTCAGGGGCGCGGATGCCGGGCGGACCTTCTTTCCGGTCTCCCGGGCCGGGACCCTGACTTTCGAGACGTTTTCTTTTTTCCTTGTTGCCTGTTCATTCGTTCTTGTTACCTGCAGGCGGGAAATATAGCTTTTCATTTTATTCAGGTTCTTCTTGTTCAGGATTGCCGGGTTCTGGAGAATGATGATCAGGATGATGAGAAAGATAATGATCCATAAAAGCAGCCATACGCCGCAACCTGCTCTGCTCCGGGCCATAGTCAGTTCCTCCTTGGTCTGTCAGGTCTATCCAGAATTTATTGATCCATGCTTTGCTGGATGATGTTGGAGATCAGTTTTTCCTCGTTCTTTAATTCATACTGCAGGCGGACCATCTGCATGATCTGTGCCATGGTGGCATATCCTTTCTCCATGAGGATCTGTCCTACGGACTTCTCGACCTTCCTGGCTTTCAGATCTTTCTGGATCTTCAGGACCTCGTTCAGCTGGTTCTCCGTAATGATGCCGGCCTTATAGAACAGTTCGATCAATTTATACTGTTCCTTGTCGCCTTTTTCCCCTTTGAGAAGGGCGATCTCGTTTTTCAGCTGGATGACCTGTTTCTGAAGATTAGCGGCCAGTTTGCCTGTGTAATGAAGTCTCTGGGCAATGGCTTTGATGAGATTGATCCCGATCTCGGGATTGGCCTGGATGATGTTGTCGATGTATTCAGCCGGGATCACGGTGAACTCCGAATCTTCCAGGGCAGTGATGGTCGCGCTCCGGGCCTTGTTCATGAGAGCTGAGGATTCACCGATGATGGCCCCGGGTTCGCTGATCTCGGTCAGGAATTCATCATCAATGTACACGCCGCATCTTCCTTTGTTCAGGATATACATGTCGCTGTCCGTGTCGTTCTGGCGGTAAAGGATTTCACCCTTTTTCAGGTGCTTGATCCTGGTCAGCAGGTTATCTTCTTTACTGTTCTTCCCTTTTTTTATGTAAAAAATCATGATTCTTCTTTTGTCCTTTTTGCAGATAAAATAATATATTTTGGTCACTCATATTTAATCACAAAACAGGAAATGTCAACAGGTTTTTGACGAAATTTGCATGTCTCCCGGGTTCAGCCCGGTCTCCCTCCTGCTTCATCAGCCGCGGGGATGGTACTGGCTGTGGAATGATTTCAAGCGCTGGTAGTTCAGGTGTGTATAGATCTGGGTCGTGGTAATATTGGAATGACCCAGCAGTTCCTGAATGGACCTCAGATCGGCACCGTTGTTCAAAAGGTGCGTGGCAAAGGAATGGCGCAGGGTATGGGGACTGACGTTCTTGCGGATACCGGCCAGCAGAGCGGTACGCTTGATCATTTTCCAGATGCTGATACGCGATAACCGTGTTCCCTGCCGGTTCAGGAAAAGATATTGTCCGTCCAGCTTGTTCTTCAGCAGCCGGGGCCGAATTTCCCGCAGATACGACTCGATCATGACAGCCGCCTTCCTGCCCAGAGGCACGATCCTTTCCTTGTCGCCCTTGCCTTTCATCCGGACCATGCGGACTTTTAGATTGATCCCGTCCGTCCGGAGGCCCGATATCTCGGATACTCTCAGACCTGACGAATACATAAGTTCAATGATGCATTGGTCCCGGCCTTCGGCTCCCTGTTCTGTATCGAATGTTCCCAGCAGCTTCTCCACTTCCTCGAGGCTCATGTATTCCGGCAGGTGGACCCCTGTTTTCGGGGTTTCCATGGATGCGGCGGGGTTGGTATCGATCAGGTTGTCGAGGAGCAGATACCTGAAAAAATTTTTCAGGGCGGTAATTTTCCGGGCCAGGGACCTGGCAGAGATGTTCCTTTGTTTCAGGGAATGGATGAAAAGGACCAGGGTCTCAGGCACGACCCGGCGGATATCCTGTATCTGGTTCTCGTTCAGGAACGTCATGAACTGTTTCAGGTCTAAAATATAGTTATAGATGCTGTTCCTGGCCAGGCCTTTCTCGACAATAAGATAATTGCTGAATCTGTTGATCAATTCTTCCATACCTTCTTATTTTCGGAATAAATTGTATAAATACCGGGTAATAAATTCATCCTTTTTCCCTTTCCATACCGGTTTCAGAGAAAAGTATTGACTTTTTATTTATTTTTGGTATTATTCGCAAATATACATGTTAGAACAGGATATCAAGAATTTAAAAGAAAAGTATAATATTCTCTCCAATTTAAATAATCTTCTAAAAGTGAGACTCAAGGCCTATGAAGAACTATCCCGTATTATCAGCATGGAAGAGGATATTGAAACAGCCCTGAACAATACACTGGACCTGATCCTCGATCTTTTTAATCTGCCTACAGGTTCCCTGATGATCCTGGACAGGACCAAGAAATATATGGCCATCAGCGTGGCCAGGGGGGATAAAGCCGAGCAGATCAAGGCCATTAAAATTGAGATGGGCAAGGGAATCGCGGGCAAGGTCGCCCAGGATGGAAAATCCCTTGTCATCAATAACGTAGAGCATTCGGAGGATTTTAACAGGCGGATCGGCCAGCAGGTGGGGTATGTGCCCAGGAACATACTGTGCGTTCCCATCATCAGCAAGAACATCGTCCACGGCGTGATCGAGATCATGGACAAGGCTGATAGTGATTTTAACGACGATGACAAGAACCTGCTGGAATCCATTGCCGGTTCCGTGGCCATCGGGATACTGAATGCTGACCTGTACCAGCTGGCTCATTCCACGGTGAACAGGCTTACGACACTGATCGAGGTCTCGAAGATCATCAATACCACCATGGACCTGCAGCAGCTTCTGGACCGCATCATGGTGTTTGCCAAGGATGTTTTATCCACAGAGGGCAGTTCCCTGATGCTCCTGGATGAAAAGACCCATGAACTGTATTTTAACGTGACCACAGGCACGGCCAAGGAAAAGCTGAAAGAGGTGCGTATCCCTTTCGGAAAAGGGATCGCCGGTATCGTGGCTGAAACAGGCAAGGGCGTTATCGTGAATGACGCCGTCAATGACCCGCGTGTATTCAAGGAAGCCGACAAGACCACGCAGATGGTGACCAAGAATATACTGGCTGTCCCCATGCGCGTCAAGGACAGGGTGGTCGGCGTCCTGGAAGCCATCAATTCACTGGAAAAGGATTATTTCGACAATTACGATCTGGAACTGTTCCAGGCTTTTGCGGACCACGCCGGGATCGCCATCTTCAACCGTGAACTCATACAGAACCTGAGGATTGCCAACCAGGAGATCAACCGGAGCTATAAAGAGATAAAGGCCATGTACGAAATGAGCAACCGGGTCACCAATGAGACCAATTTCGACCATCTGTTCAAGATAGCCGTGGAGGTGATCAACAATATCTTCGGCCTGGAAAGGGTCTCCCTCATGCTGTACGACGAGAAAGAGGATGCCCTCGTGATCAAGGAAGCTGTGGGGATCGAGAAAAAGAACATTCCGGGGATCAGGGTCCGGAGGGGCGAAAAGATATCCGGATTTGTCTTCCAGAAGAACGAACCCGTGCTGATCAAGGATATGGAGAACGAACCTGTCTTCGGCCGCAATAAAAAGCTGCGTTACCGGTCAAAGTCCTTTATTTCCGTTCCGTTGAAGCTGCGGGAAAAGGTGATCGGCGTCCTGAACGTCACGGACCGGATGGACCGGCTGGGTTTTGACGAAAAGGACCTGATCACGTTCATCGCTATCTCCAACCAGATCGGCAAGAGCTATGAGAATATCATTTATTACAACGAGTTTTTAGAGAAGCAGAGGATAGAAAAGGAACTGGAGATCACACGTGATATCCAGCAGAGCGTCCTGCCCAAGAAATTCCCTGAATTCATGAATATGGACATATCGGCGGTCAATATCCCGGCCAAGGAAGTAGGCGGCGATTTTTACGATTATATCGGGATCGATGACATCATGCATACTTTCCTGATCGCGGACGTGTCCGGGAAAAGCCTTCCGGCCAGCATGTTCATGGCTTTTTCACGCAGTATCACCCGCGTGGAAGCCTATAACCTCGTTTCCCCTTCCAAGGTGCTGGAAGAATCGAATAAGTATATTTTCAAGGATTCCCAGTCCGGCATGTTCGTGACCATGTTCTATCTTGTCCTGAACCTCAAGAAGAACTCCATCCTTTTCGGCAGCGCAGGGCATAATGAGCAGCTCCTGTATAAACGGTCAAAGGATGATTTCCTGTATCTGAAAGTAAGGGGGATCCCTCTGGGAGTCTCCCCGGAAAGCCGATACAATGAAGAGGAGATCCCGTACGAGCAGGGGGATATCCTGGTTCTGTATACGGACGGCGTGACCGAGGCCATCAATAAGATCGGGGCCGAGTTCGGGCTGGACCGGCTCAAGGAGATCGTCTTGAAGAACAAATCACAGAGCTCGGAGATTATCCGCGACAAGATCATGAAAGCCATCGATGATTTCACGCACGGTCTGCCCCAGTTCGACGACATCACCCTGCTGATCATCCGGTTCAAGTAAATTATGAAAAAGGCATATACAATCAAGATCAAGGCCCATACCCGGAATATCGAGGCTGTATCCAATTTCGTGAAAGGGGTCCTGGAAGAAGCACATGTATCAAAGGATATCATTGACGAGATCCTTATTTCCGTGGAAGAGTCCGTGACCAATGTCGTGACCCATGCTTACCGGAACGTGCCGAACGGCATCC
>JAQTRT010000321.1 GCA_028711675.1 bacterium
GGCTGCTTCTGATTCCAATCCGGGTACGTTCGAATTGCCGTTCCTTACTATCCAGCGGGCGGCTAATGCCATGATGCCGGGTCCGCCGCAATGCACTTCGGCCACAACCTATATTTTCCCCGGTACTTATGCTGACAGAGTGACAATCCTTTCCAATATCAACACGGATTATATGGTCTTCACGAAATTATCCAATAATAAGCCTGTACTGTACGGATCGCTCGCTTCCAATTTTGCCGTTAAAATAACAAATGCCGGCAAGGTTATCCTGTCCGGGCTGATCATCAGGCAGTATCTGAACGGTATCATGATAAAGGGCGATGCTGCTGAAAATATCATAACCGGGAATACGATCTTCTCAAATGATAATAACGCGATCATCATTGATTCCGATACGGCGGACAATAACCAGATAATGTCGAATAATATCTGGGGTTTGAATCAGAATAACGGCCTCCGCATAAACGACGGGGATAATAACACAATACGGTCGAATTATATCCATCATAACCAGTCGGACGGTATTTATTTTCTCGGCAGCGCAAGCGCGAATCGCATAATACTAAATACGATTTTTTCAAATACACGGGGAATATATTTCTCCTCTGATGATGCGGATAATAATTTTATCCTGACCAATAATATCATTGGCGGCAGGCAAGCGGCCGGCGTCGGTATCTATATTTCAGCCGGCGATGATAATATCATGCGGGAGAACCGGATCCATAATTATACGGTAAGCGGGACAGGCATCAGTCTGGAGAACAGCGCCTCCTTCAATTATATGGTCAGGAATTCCATTTATTCGAATTCCTCGGGCGGGATCACGATCTCTTATTTTTCAGGAGCCCCGGAATATAATTTTATTCTTTCCAATGAATTCTGGTCATCAGGCCAGTCTTACGGGATCCAAGCCTTTGGAGCAAAAAACAATGAAATTCACCGTAATTTATTCAGGAACAGCGGGAATACGGCTATAAGCATCAGCGCTTCGACCAATATCCGGATCTTTAATAATACCATATTCAAAGCCGGGAATGACGGCTTATACGCCAATAATACCATAGCGACCCTGTATAATAACATCATTCTGTCCAATGGTGACGCAGGCGGGGATTACGGTATCGAGCAGGGAGGTACGGGTTCCGTTTATCTCGATCATAACGATTTCTACGGTAATTTTTCCGGGCCCACGAACAACGGCTGTATCTGGGGAGCGAAGAATATCCTTGGTGATCCTTTGCTGGATACAATCACATCGTTCACGATCACATCAGCCTTGAGCGCCGCGGTCGACAGGGGCACGACCAATACACCGGTCTCAGGGACATATTCCGGCCTTGGTCCGGACATAGGCTGGAAGGAATCCCCGTTTACAGCGTCCCAGCCGGTCCATAACCTGACCAAGGGCCAGGATTATATCAGCATCGCCGACGCCATCGCGGATGCCACGAACAATACGCATATCCAGGTGGATACGGGTGTTTATAACGAAAGTATTAATCTTTCGCGGTTCACTAACCTTATCCTGGATTCCACAGCCTGGGTTTCCTCCGGAGACAGCACCAACACGGTGCTGGCAGGGAACGGTTCAGCTCCTGTCGTGAGCATGTTCAACGCGTTCGGGTGCCGGCTCATCGGTTTTACCGTGAAGTACGGGACATTCGGCGTTTTCTCATCGGCCAATTCACCCAATTCCAACTATATCGCGCATAATAATTTCAGGTCCAATATCGTAGGCGTGGGCATCACGAACGGCGACTACAACACGATCACCAGCAACAACATCTATAAATGCTCGAACGGTATCTATGTGGCCGGGATCTCGTTGTCCAATACAATATCAGGCAATAATATTTTTTCCAATCATATCAGCGGTATATTCCTGGACGGTGAGGGCGTGGATTATAACAGTGTCCTTAATAACCATATCTACGGTAATATCCGGAAATTCGGTGTTTTCATACTTGAGGGCGATTTTAACACGGTTTATTCCAACAACATACACGGGAATAATAATGATGGGGGTAATGAAGGCGGTATCCTGATGCAAGGACCCGCCTTGAACAATGTCATCAGGAAAAACAGGATATACGACAACGGTAACGGGGTTTCGCTGTCGGGAGTAGGTGACAAGGCAAAATATAATACTATCGAGAGCAATATAGTGAGCGGGCCCCAGCAGGTTTATGGCGTCTATCTGTGGAACGCCGACGGAAACACTATCCGGAACAATAACGGATTAAGTTTGAACAGTATCGGTATCTATATTTCCAGTTTTGTTCAGAGCAACCGGATCGAAGGTAACCATATCTATTCTAATATAACCTATGGTATCCAATTCGATTCCGATACCGCGGAATATAATATCGTTTGGAATAATCTGATATACGGCCCGAACCAGCCGACAGGCGTGCTGATCAACATGGCGGGCCATAATATTGTCAGCCGTAACCAGTTCTACATGAATCCCAGTTACGGGATCACCATAGCGAATCACGCGAATTCAAATCTCATCCGGACCAATACCTTCGGCAGCGGGGAGAACACAGGGATCAATATTACGGAAGCCCACGCCAGCCAGCTGGACCATAACCTTTTCAGGAACCAGAATGATTACGGCATCATGATCAATGTCTCGACCAATAATATGATCGTTAACAATACGGTCTACGCCTGTTCCAATGCCGGTATTTATCTTGCTAATTTTTCCACAGCCACCCTGTATAATAACATTATCCTGTCCAACGGGCTGGGTAATAATGAATCAGGCCTTCACAGCGCATCAGGCTCCCTGGTCTTCGCGGCCAATAACGACTTCTTCGGGAACCTGGTCCGTGCCACCAACAGGGAATCAGGCGGTGATATCGTCTGGGGCAGCGGGAACATATTCACCGATCCCCGGCTCGATACCGTTACGTCATGTACCATCTTTTCCGCTTCCAGTCCGGCCGTGGACGCAGGCC
>JAQTRT010000322.1 GCA_028711675.1 bacterium
GGTCTTAAAGGCTGTAAAGGCATTAAAGGCCAAGACTCTCCTGCCCTTAAAACCTTTCCAGCCTTTATAACCTTCTATGCTTTCTCCTTCATAAACATAAAAATAATATTTTATAGAAAGCTTGATCAAATAGCAGCTTTTTGTATTTACATTACCATAATGATTTCACTTGACATAATAGTAAAAAGAGCTAAAATTTATTATATGAAAAAGAGGGCTCTTCTATTATTCCTTGTCAGTATCCTTTTTCTTCACTGCGGCGGAGGCAATAAGGACGAAGAGGTCAATGTTGAGAAACTAAAGTTTGTGGAACAGAAAGATATCCGGCAGACTGCAGAACCGCCGCTTAAACTGAAAAACGGCTATAATTTCTCGGTCCTTGCTCCCCGGGCAAAATATGTCTCTCTGGTCGGGGATTTTAATAATTGGCTTGATAACCGTCATCCCATGGAGAAAAACGAGTTCGGGGTCTGGTCCATCACCATTGCCCTGAAAAAAGGCGTTTATTCCTATAAGTTCAACATTGACGGAGCCTGGGTGATCGACCAGAATAACAGCCAGATCGTGAAGGACAGTCTGGGGGACCGGCGGTCCCTCATCGAGATCACGGAGGATACGGCTTTTTACAGGGAGCCTGTGTATTTTGGCTACACAAATGCGTTTGCGCCGCTGGCTTCCATGAGCGGGATCCTTTTCACCTATAATGATAAAATGGCCAGGCATGTTTATGTTTCCGGTACGTTCAATAACTGGGAGAAAGAGGATTTTCCCCTGGAGAAGAACATCAACGGGATATGGCATGGTTATGTCCAGATACCGAAGGGCGATTACTTTTATAAATTCGCCGTGGACGGCCTGTGGAAGCATGACCCGGCCAATCCTGAGAGAACGGATGACGGTTACGGTGATTATAAATCCGGATTAAGGGTACTCCAGGATATCGAGGACAGGCCGGACAAGCCACTTCCCATCGATTATGAGATCGTGAGGTTTAAATTTTATAACAGGAAGCTCCCGTCCCAGTACACGGTCTCCGTTATCGGTGATTTTAACGGATGGCAGACCAACCTGAACATCATGACAGATGATGATTTTAACAAAGAGTGGTTCACCACGGTCCGGCTGCAGGAAGGGGAATATTATTACAAGTTCTTCCTGGCCGGCAGGGATTTTTTTGACCCGGAGAACGAAGTGCGGAAGATCTCCCCTGAAGGGAAGGAAGCGAATTATCTGAAGATCGTAACGGGACATGATCAGCTGAATATTAAATTTACTTATTTTAATCCGCAAGCCGGAAAAGTGAACCTGGCGGGTGATTTTAATAATTGGGATGTGGAAGCGGATGCGTTCCAGAAGGACCAGTACGGATTATGGTATGTGGTGAAGAAACTGACCAGGGGCCGGTATCTTTACCAGTATGTCGTGGACAACAGATGGATGCCGGATATCAATAACCCTTATACAGCCCTTGATGCCAACGGCGATATGAACTCTTATCTGGAAATAAAATAATTTTCTTCAGAAGGGTTTCCCTTACCTTCTTCTTCCCGGGAGCAGAGAATGAGAGAAAGACTTTGCATCATCGGCGGTGTCCAGGCCGGCATGGGGGCTGCCACCCAGGCCCGGCGGAACGATCCTGACCTGGAGATTACTGTCTTTGAAAAAACGGGATATGTCTCCTACGGTCTCTGCGGTATGCCTTTTCTTATCAGCGGTGTGGTGAAGAGACCGGAAGACCTGATGATCTACTCCCCTTCTTATTTTAAGAATAACCGCAATATCAATGTCCTGGTCCGGCATCTGGTCGAGAAGATCGATGTGTCCGGGAAAGAACTGGTAGTGAAGGACCTGGACCATTTAAACCAGGAGAAAAGATACAGGTATGATAAACTGATCCTGGCTACAGGCGCCAGGGCTGTCCGGCTCGATTCTTTCGAAGGAGCTTGTTTGAAGAATGTCTTCACGCTCAGGGACCTGGCCTCGGCCCTGGAGATAAAAAGGGTTATTCAGGAAGAGAAGCCGAAACATGCCGTGATCATCGGCAGCGGTCTGATCGGTCTGGCCATGGCCGAGAGTTTCACGGCTTCCGGTATCGCCGTTACTGTCGTGGAAAAAGAAGAGCGTATCCTGGTTCCCTTTTCACCGGACATGGCGGAACTGGTCCGGGTTGAGCTGGAAAAAAAACATGTGACTGTCATGACCTCTGCGAGGTTGGACGGGTTCCTGGGAAAGGAGCGCGTGGAACAGGTCTCTGTGGACGGCCGGTTCATTCCGGCTGATATCGTCCTGATCAGTATAGGTGTGGCCCCGGATACGGAACTGGCGGAAGCTGCCGGGATCTCCATTGAACCTCAAACCAGGGCTATCCATGTGAACAATAAAATGGCTGTTTCCGTTCCCGGTATCTATGCAGCCGGGGATTGTACCCATACCTACAGTGCTGTTACGGGTGAGGTCCTGTATATGCCCCTGGCCACGATCACGGACAAGCAGGCTCAGACTGCTGCTAATAACGCCACGAGCAGACCTTCCCAATACAGGGGGACCATCGGTACCATAATAGAAAAAGTATTTGACCTTCAGGTAGCCAGGACAGGTCTTACGGAAAAGCAGCTGTCCGGGAACAGGATCAGTTATCACACCAGGCAGGTGAAGTCTTTTTCCAGGGCGCATTATTATCCCGGCTCAAAAAAGATGGTCCTGAAACTCTTTGCGGAAACAGGCAGCAACAGACTGATGGGTGCTGAGATGATAGGTGAAGAAGGTGTGGATAAAAGGATCGATGTCCTGGGCCTGGCCATCCTTCATGGCATGAAGATCGAGGACCTGTACCATATGGATTTCAGCTATACTCCGTGCTTTTCCCCTTCCCGGGATATCCTGTGGCTGGCAGGCATGAAATGAATTAACCGTGAATTTTGCCCGGGTCCTGTGTAATCGCAGCCTT
>JAQTRT010000071.1 GCA_028711675.1 bacterium
CCCTCGGATAATTGTTCCAGAGCACCAGGGCCTGGTCTTGAGGCGACTCTTTTTCAACGAGCGTGATGACCAGGTCCGCGCCGGAATCGTTATATCCGGTCAGATCAGGCCTGTGAGCCGGGTGGCTTGAATTGGTGATGGTCGTCTCCACATAATAAGTCCCGCCGGAAAGACCTGTGGTATCCCATTCATAATAATACTCTCCGCTGCCTGTACCGGTCATAAGGCCGGATCTTACGTTGGTCTTTTCCGCGGTGTAAAGAACGATCCTGGCCTCGCATCCGGCCGCGTAATTCTTTTCAGCGATCAAGACCTTTACCTTATCCCCGGTGTTATAATTATTATCCTTGTCATCCCCGGCCTCGGACGAGATAGCGCTGATGTTCAGGCCGTTGGTGATGCGTATGACCAGGTCTGTACCTGTATTGTTATAACCGTTCAAATCATTGGTCATGCCGGGTTTCCTTAACATACTTTCCAGGGAGTAGCTCCCGTTCGAAAGCCCGGTTGTGTTCCAGACGTAATAATAACGCCCGCTCCCGGCTTCGGTCATAAGAGCGTTTGAAACACCTGTACGGCTGTAAGGATCGATATCCATGAGGCCTGTAGCGCTGGTGGTGTTGTTTATCTCCTGGATCCAGATGTAGACCGGCGCAGCTTCCAGGTAATTGTTATCCGTATCTGCCGGATGATTCTGATTATAACTGCCGATACCTGAAATATTCATAGCATTAGTACTTATATCTGGTAAAAATTTTAAATCATCAATCCATATAACACCGTTACAGGGATTACCTGAAGAATTCTCAAAAGGAAGAGAAAAAGCCTCCAAACTTGAAATAGGGGCACCAAAATCCTTAAAAGACGCGACAACAGTCTGCCAGTTTGTTTTTAACCCAGCAGTAAGATAATTGGTTAAAGTCATCTTTAGTTCTGAGCCTGGTACCACATTCGGTTTTCGCATGCTTACTCTTATTCCACTACCAGGGGGATTATTGGACATATATCCCTTAATTTTAAATGTGATTGCTGTATAGGAAGTCACATTCAAGCCTACCTCGCTGCCGGGAGCATACGAATTCGTATGAAAATCCGTGGAAAAACCAAACCATCCGATATTATTATTAACACCGATTTTCATAGTCCCGTTATCATGAACAGCATAGCCGCCTGTTGATCCGCCTCCGGAATACGAGCCTGTCCAGCAGCGGTTGGTTCCGGGATTCCGTATTAAATTATGACTATTGTCAGCATGGTCAAAGTCATCAATCCAGGGAGGCGCTGATGCCCCAGCCGCATTAATTGAAAACATTAATAAAAAACAGTAAATAAAAAATATTGTCTTTTTCATATTGCTTCTCCCCTGATATAGTTTTTATATTAAATAATTCAGGTCTTATTTAAGAATTAATATTCTAGTCATTTTTTTATCATTATCTGTTTTTAAATAACAGAAATAAACACCATTTGCTACTATATATCCTTGAATATTTTTTCCGTTCCAAAATACTCTATTTACCCCTTGTTTCCCACCTGTTTCACTTTTTGCATATTTCCACTCACCAACTTTACCACCATTAATATCAAAAATTAATAACTGCACACTTTCATCTTTTAGTAACAGGTATTCGATACAAGTTAATTCTTTTTTTGGATCGAATGGATTGGGATAATTACAGAAACTATATTTAGATAATTGATAAACCGGTATAAATTCTATTCTCATACTAATACTGCCTTTTAGACCATTATTTCTTACTGGCCGGCTTTCAACATAATGTCTTTCATTATAGTCCCAATTTATTCCACTGCAATTGTATTCCCAATATTCTTTTCCATTTACTCTGATCCAACTATTTGTATATTCTGTCCAATTTGCCCCATTCCAATATTTAGAAGATTTAATATTTTTAATCCTAATTTCAACAAATCCTAATCCAGCTTCATCATTCCATGAGGAATACGCTTCTCCTGTTATTTTTCCATATCTAATAAAATAAACGCCCTCTGATGGTTCCAGTTTAGTAACATGCGAATATAATTCTCCAGTTACCTGCTCAGCACAAAAATCACCGTTTTTAAAAGCAGAATCTATTGCGCAAACTTTCCAATAGACTTTCTGGCTCGCGGAAATTTTGGATTGAAAATAGTATTGAGCCGGTAAATTCCGATCCGGATGAATATTCCCGATATTTGCCTGTCCGCGCGGATAAGCTATCACAGCTGACATATAATCATAAACGCTGCTTTGTCTTGTCCCGATTGCTATTTGATAATACAGCATATTTTGAGATGTATGATCATCAGAAGCAGGATTCCAAAAAAATTTCCAGAAACCATTTACTTCAACAGCTTTCATGCCGAAAGGGATTGACGGCGGATTATTAATTCGGGAATTTGTATTCTTATATACTTTAAAAGAAGTGGAACCACTCATAATTAAATCCAAATCACCATCGGAATCCAAATCACTAAGGACGGCACTACTTTCACTTAAACCGGGAATTGAATCCTGTACTATATTAAAATCACCTGAACCATTATTTGTATAAACATTGCAAATACCCGAACCCACAGCGACTAAATCCAAATCCCCATCAGAATCGATATCTCCGGATGCAATACATCCATAGTATACCCCTGGCAATAATCTTTGATTTATGCTGAAACTACCTGCACTATTATTTTTAAATATGTCAAGCCGATTGGTCCCTCCGCTTAATCCTGCTGCAATTAAATCCAAATCCGCATCAGAATCTATATCACCCAATATAATACTGCTGCCTTCATATCCTTGTATTAAATCCTGTGTTAAATTATAATTACCCGCTCCATCATTTTTATATACTTTTAAATTCTGACCGCCATTTCTTCCAGTTACAATTATATCTAAATCACTGTCAAAATCCAAATCACCCAATACTACACAGCTTCCATCTCCCATTCCGGAAGAAACATCATAATAAGTATTAAAATATCCCGCTCCACTGTTAGTATATATTCTGAACTGACGTCCTCCTCCCTCCGGATCTCCTGTAATAACCAAATCTAAATCTAAATCACAATCAATATCCCCTATAGCTAAACCACCTTCAGCGACTCCAGGGGCAAGACTCTGAGAGTTAAAAAATACACCTTTACTATTGTTAGTATATATAGTTATATAAGAATGTGTAAAATTGAGGCCCATCACAATGAGATCCAAATCACCATCAAAATCTGAATCTCCAAACTCGGAATATGAAAAATAACACCCAGGGCCAAGATTTTGGGATTCATTTAAATTACCTATTGGATTATTAGTATATACTTTTAAATACCAATCCCCCATCGCTGGTCCTGTTCCAGTCATGACTAAATCTAAATCTTTATCATTATCTATATCCCCAACCACTAAACTGCCATAAGAAATACCAGGATTTAAATCATACCAAAATTTAAATTGACTGTAGACACGAAATGAATAAAAAAAATATATTATGACTAAGAATATTATTTTTTTCATTTAAAGCACCCCCTTTGGCACTTTAAATATAAATTTATTAATATATATTTCAAGAAAATTAAAATACTTATTTTCCCCACAAGGCTTTCAGGGCCTGGTACCCGGTCTTGGGATTCCGGTAACCGTCCAGGATACCCCAGTGTTCTTCTATATTATTATCATGAACGCTGTAATTGCCCGCCTTGCCCCATTCATCAGACCACTGGAAAATGACCACGCCGCTGAAATTGGTCCCGATAGCGCGGACCTGTTCTTTCAGTACAGTCCCCTGGTCCAGTTCGGTATGATATGTGCTGTACCCTGTCTCGGATATCAGCACCGGTTTTTTATAGGGAGCGGTCAGGTTCCTGATCTGGACCACCGTATCCCGCGCTTTTTCCGGGTCGAACTTCCCCTTGTTCCAGTCCGTAATGCCGAAATACGCGTTGAAACTGATCACGTCCAGGAAGTCGAATCCCAGGCTGCTGCCGTTGAAATTAAGCATATTGGAACCTGTGATAGGGCGGGAAGGGTCCGCTTTTTTTACCGCCAGATAGACAGCTTTCAGGAAACTGTTCACCTTGGCCATACCGAACTCATCCACAACATCCCGTGAATTCACATTATAGATGAACGGCGCGTCGTTCCAGATGGCCCACATGAGGATGCACTTCCGGTCCTTGTTGGCTTTCACGTTAAGCACAGCCTCCTCGATCACTGCTTTCCGCTCCTTGGCTGAATTATACTTGGTCCAGTATCCCACGTAATCCACCTGGACAATGATCTTCAGGCCGTATTCTTCCACCAGGTCCAGGAAGAAAGGAGGAGGGACATCGTATGTCTTGATGGTATTGATGCCCGCTTCTTTCATCATTTTCAGGTCTTTCGCGAACACGTCCACCGGTATCTGGGTATAATGATTACGCTCGGGATAGGATAAAGTATAAGCTGCCCCTTTTATGATAAAAGGTTTCCCCTCGACCATGATATATTTTTCCGAAAGACCGGCCGGCACAGCATTTAAAAACTCCGCGGGCCCGGAAAAAAAGAAAAGAAAAATGAGCCATAAACCGGCTAAGATAATGTCCCTGCGATCAAGTCCTTTTCTCATCTTATTTTCCTTTAACATCAGATTTCTCCAGAACGATCTCATCCAGATAAATATTGCTTTCATATGATTCCTTTCCCTGTTTGACGGAGAACATGATTTCCTTCACCTGGTCTTTATCGAACACGTTGTTCCCGTTCCCGACAGGTGCTTCGCCGTCTTTGGAAAAATCCCCTGAAAAGGAAAAATCATATTTTTTCCATTCCGCGTGATCAACAACGATCTCGCGCGCCTGCCAGGTCTCACTGTCCCGGTCCAGGACCTTGATCCTGAACTTTTCCGGGGCGCCCCCGGACCTCAGATAAAGGCTGAGGCTGCTGAATCCCGACCAGTCCTGGGGCCGGAAGAACCTGCGTTTGATCACAGCCCAGGCTGTCTTTGTCTCTTGAGCGGACCAGTACCTGCTGTGTTTGAACTCGTATTCGCGGCCCGGCATGAAACGGATGCACAAAGCACCAGGTCCGGAGACTGTCTCCCCGGAACATCTCAGTTCGATATTTGCGTCTCCCTTCATTTGAAGCGCCAGAGGATATGCGGTCAGGCACTTGATCACACCCTGGTTAAAATCATCCACTATGGGCACATACTGTTCTTTTATAATTTCATCTACTGCTCTTATTTTTTGATTACTTTTTGTCAGGTCTTGTATAGAAAAAGGATTGAACTTCTTCAGGCAAAAGAGGTACCAGGCCGTGGATGAGACGCAGAGAGGCTCAGGCCCCATGATCCAGCCGCTGCCTGCCGGAGTGCCCGGATTGGTGGCGTACGGCAGGGCTTTGGTCCCTTTATGAACTTCGCTCGGAGTAACGGTTTTAGCCATCTCTTTCAGGTACAGATCAGCTTCCTTGTTCCGGCCCGCGATATAAAAGGCAAGGACCATCTGTCCCGTGCCTTCCAGCCAGACCGAGTCCTTGTCAGGATAATGTGATTCCCAGTATGTGGCGCCGAAGTCAAAACCCCTTACTTCGGCATTGTTCTTCTCATACCTTTGCGTTGTCAGGCTTTTGCTCACGGCAAAATCAAGGCAGGCGGAATACTCTTTCCCGAGGCTGCATACGGCCCAGGACGAGACATCCGTGGCATAATTAGCATCCATCGCGCCGTTGAAAAACCGTTTCTCCTGCTTGAACCACAGAAAATTCTCAAGATTGGACAATATCCTTTTCGACATCCGGAGGAACTTCTCTTCGCCTGTCAGAAGGTACAGGTCCCGGAAACCCGCGTAACAGTCCAGGTTATGCTCGGTGGATATCCAGCCAAAGGCTTTTCCCTTCTCGTCATATCCGCCCGTGATGCCTCCCTCGATCCCTTCCAGGGACGCGAGCCATTCGGCCAGCGTTTCAGCCATCTGCAGATATTGTTTATTCCCTGTCACTTGCGTATAATGATTGACGGCCAGAAGGAGCCACGCGTTGGGGCCTGCCGCCCTGCTGGCCCCGCCGACATTCCCGTTCATTTCATACATGTCGGCAAATCCGGAAAATTTTCCGCAGCGCTCCTGTTCCTGTATTATATTCTTGAAAAAATCAAAGACCGTTTCAGCCCGCCGGAGGTCCCCGAATAAGGTGAAGACCATGGCGGAAAGCGCCTCGTCATAGGTAAAACAGTATTCCTTCCCTTCACCGCTCGGGACCAGGCCGTTCCTGCCCTGGGACCTGACGAACCACTGGTAAAGCCGGTCCGTATTGCTCTCTTTAGCCTGCAGGGAAAAAACATTCAGTACAATGACCAGTATGATGGAGATGATATTTTTCATAAACATCCGCCTCTTCTATCCGAATGCCGGAATATGACTATTCCAATTCATTCCTATGGAAAGAAGTGGACAGACCTGATTACACTTTTTCGGTTTGTGGAGCCGTTGTTTTCACAGGATGTGAAAACAAAGTGTAATAGGCCTGTTTACTTGATCTCAATGACAGGAAATATTCCTGTCCTGTTTCATTTATTTCACAAATGCCCAGTCGTCAAGGTAAAAAACAGCGCCTTTGGCATTGCCGGTATTGATCCCGAACTCAAGACCCGCATGCACCATGTTTCTAAGATCGACGCGGTCCTCTATCCCGGAAAGAGGTATCACAACCTGCTGCCATTCCTGTGTGCATCCCTTAGGCAAAGGATCTGTTTTAGCCTGAGGCATATAAGAGGGCGCGTGGCTGTCCCGGAAAATGACCTTGAACTTCTCACCGCCTTTGGCTCCTTTTATCCAGAAAACAAAACTCTTGCACTGGGAAACATCGAGGGCCTTCACTTTTTTCGGTGTCACGCTGATATCCAGGTCAGGCCCCAGATCGCACCCGAAAGAAGCCCACTGCTGGCTGATGCCTTTCTGGCCGTGCACAAGCCTGAAAGACTGGGCTCCGCTATGGACGTTCTTCCTGCTGTAATCCTTCAGCTGGGGCTCATAATACCAGCTGTGCGTTTCAGCCGGTTTGCTCCAGTCCGGCTCGCCGTCGCCGTAAACTCCCACAGCGCCGCCCAGGTTATTGGGGTGGCCTTCGAAATCCGCCACCATGATATCCCCGGGTTTCAGGGAGATCTCTTTCTTTATCTCTTTGGCCTTATCAGGCTTGGCCTTAATGTCCGCTGAAAAGAGCGGTACAACGGACAGGACCATGACCGGGATAATGAAAAGAAAATATTTTTTCATAACGTACCTCCTTTAACAACATAATTCTTTTAAAATCTTAAATCAAATGCCGCTGTGATCTGGTGGGTCCGCTGCAGCTTTTTATAATTGACCCCCAGGCCGGAACGGGAATACGCCCAGGCATCCCTGTAGCCTTCACTGGAAAAATCAATGATCTGCAGTTCATACCTCAGTTCGATGCTGGAATTCCCGAAATACCTTTTCAGCCCGGCCATCCACCTGTGATCCACCGGCAGGCCCAGTTCCTTGTGGAAATTCTCCAGCTTTCTGTCATAATAAAATTCCAGGTCATCGCTCACCACGGGAAATTCCCAGTCGCTCCGGGCATAATAAAAAGAGACCGAATATCTCTTCATTTTCATCAATTCCAGATACACATTGTAATAAAGGGTCCACGGTGAGGGGGCAACGGATGAGCTGTATTCAGCCTGTTTCTTTCCCCCTTCACTGTACGCTATGATCTGAAAAGGATACCAGTAACTGGATATTATTTTTAGTACCAGCTTATGCGTTTCAACGGGATACAGGCCGAACACGCCGTCGCGGTAGATCTCATACCTGTTCAGGATATAATCGATCTTGACCGGTATATCCGTCCAGGTGGGATAATAACCGTTCACGTAGGAGAGCTGAAAGGCCAGGGGCGCGTCTTCCAGGAGATTGGCATTCTTCTGGTTGAACCCGGTCAGGGGTGTGGGATCATAGGTAAGGCTCACTTTAATGATCTCCGCCTGGCGGTTATCCTGGACCACCAGAGGCGCGGAAGTAAAATTAGTGCCGGCCGGGTCCCGGAGCGGGGCCTGTTCCGTCCCTTCCACACCGAGTTTGAGATAATAGAACGGTTTGATTTCCACGCCGCCGTTCCAGCGCGTCACGTTCCCGGCGTATATGTCCGCATAATCATAACGTCCGGTAAGAGCCATATATTCAGGAAAGATATCATATTTCACTTTTGCCGCGCCGGAATAATAAACGTCCTTTCTCTCTTCCGCGGGAACCATAGACTCCCTCACCGGAAAATTACCGGCCAGTTCTCCTTCCAGGAGCATACCCACACCCTGGATGATCCGGGAGACATCAAGCGTCATGTCCAGGGCCGGTACCCGGTCATTCACTTTCAGCTGATAGGCAGGATAAGAAGGTGGAATAAAATGATTGGTCGAGGAACGGATATAATAATCCTCGACCAGCTTATGTTTATAAAGGAACATCAGGGAAAGAGGGCTGGCTTCCACGATATACCGGCCGAACAGGACCGAACTGTTCGGTTTGCCCATGGAATGATAGGAAGGGACCTGTCCGCCTGCCAGGAACAGATTTTGGAGGGTCTCTTTACCTGTAAGCTCGAATCCCTCAGGCAGGAAATTGCCCCACCGCCTGCTCTGCTCCAGGTCCCATTGGGCCGGATAAAGATCGAGCAGGTCTCCGGATGCCTGGTGTTCGGCCCACTTATAGATCCGCACATCCATAAACCTGGTTAAAAAAGTAAAATCAGCGCGCGTCAGATAAGCCCCGACCCTGGGATTGAGTATATCACCCGTATCGTTCTGCCAGATATCCTTATCCCGCAGATACGGATCGCCTGCGATCACCTCGATCTGGAACCGGCCCTTGACCGGTTCAAGGGGATGGGCCAGAAAATTCAAGCGCAGGACATGGTCCTGGTCTATGGCTCCCTGCTTGATCTCCCGCGAGGCCGGTGAAGAAGGGTCCTGGGCCAGGGAATAGCTGTACTTTCCTTTCTGCAGGTTCATCCTCAACAGCATTTTATATTCAGCATCAGCCAGGTCCAGTGCTTTGGGACTTGTATTGGTCTGGGCACGGGAAAGAGTTGTCAGGCTTATGAGAGCCATGGTAAAAATGATTATACTTTTAATTTTATTCATTTTCATTTATTCCCTGCTGATGGAGGATTAATCCAACAGCTTAAATATTTATGGTAAAAACCTCAGGTCATCGATCCAGATAGTGCCGCTGGCCGGCTGGCCGGCCGCGTCCTTAAAGCTGATGGTGAACGTGGAAAGCCTGGATGACCAGTTCGTGGCGCTGTTATAGTCCCGGAAAGGCATCACTACGGTCTGCCAGGAAGCGTTTAATCCCGAAGCCAGGTAGAAGGTCAGGAGCTTATATATTTCCCGGCCCACAGGCGTGTTGACGCTGCGGACGGAAAGCTGAAGGCCGCTTCCCGAAGGATTGTTATCCATACTGCCTTTGATTTTGAAAGAAACAGCGGTATAGGACGTGACATCGATGCCCAGAGTATTGGGATAACCCGTGCTGTCAAACGAAGAATAAAAACCGAACCATCTGGTATTGGTATTCGCGGATACCCCGATCTTCATACTGCCGTCCTCATGAAGGCTGTAACCCTGCGGCCGGCTGGCCGTGGGACCGTCATAGGTCCCGGTGGGGCAGGCGCCGGGATTCATCAGAAGATTAAAATTGTCGTTATCATGGTCGAAATCATCGATCCAGGGCGGCGCCGTATGCGGTTCGGAAGGCGCGTAAACCGGCACTGACCAGAATTTTTCCCTCTGGCATCCTGCCAGCACAAGATAGAACAAGCCTGTGAATATAAGATATAAAACAGCATTCTTCTTCATCATTGATCTGAATACCTCCTGCCGGGTTCAAACCCATTTTTCCTCATGTACATCGTTCCCGCAGCTCTTCCTCAGCATAAGTTCGGATTCATCGATGAGCACGGATTCGGATTCATATTCTTTTTCGGAAATAGATTTAAGGAGCATCCGGGCGCCCATTTCCCCCATTTTTTTCAAAGGCATTTTCATGGAAGAAAGCCCGGGTTCCAGTACCTCATCGATAGGCATGTCATCGATGCCGATCACCGCGATCTCTTCCGGGACCTTTTTATTCATTTCCTTTAATGCCCTGAGCCCGCCGAACGCAAAGATATCACTGGAATAAAAAATAGCGTCGATCCGGGGATTCTGTTCGATCAGGGTCTTGGTAGTATACGCGATGTTCCTCAGGCTGGAAAAATCATTCTCAAAAATAACGTTCTCAGGAGCAAACCTGATATTATTCTCCTTAAGCGCTTGTTTGTAACCATCGAACCTTTGTTTCCATTCCAGGCCCATGGCGGCATCCGGCACCACCAGACCGATCTCCTTCCGTCCTGTCCCGATGAGCCTGTTCACGGCCTGGTATGCGGCTTTTGTATTGTCCATATAGATACATTTTCCGTATTCCTGGAACGTGTTCAGGAAAACAATGCTTACTCCTTTGTTGATCAGCTTCATCAGGGTGATCTCCGTCAGGCCGATGGAAAAAAGGATGATACCGTTTGTGGCCGTGTTCTCGAGGATGTTCGAGATAAAAAGTTCCTTGGCTTTTTCCGATTTCAGGTCATTATACAGGTCCACGGTATACCGGATCTTGTGATAATCGTTCTCCTGGATAATGGAATCGATGCCGGCCTGTACGGTTTCCGTGATATGAATATCACATTTGGGGTAGATAATGGAAATAACCCTGCTGTCCTTGCTGTACATTCCTGTTTCCCTGGCTTTACTGTAAGGAAGATAATTATATTTTTTTGCAGCTTCCCTTACCAGTATCTTCACGTCCGGGCTTATCCCGTGCCTGTCATTGAGGGCCATGGAAACAGTGGAAGGGGCTAAATTAAGTATTTTTGCCAATTCTTTGATGGTTATCATATTAAAAACTTTTCAATCTTCTGAAATGTTTCAATAATAATATTATACCATGTTTTTTATAAATGTCAAGTTATTTCTAAATTTTTTTCTGGTGCCATTTTCGGGAGCACAGTTTCGGTACGAAGTGCCGTTTCGGTACGAATAGAACCTTTACAACCCTTATAACCTTTCTTACCTTTTATCCGGCAGTTGCCGCTTGAATTGATTTATTTAATCATTAGATTATGATCCTGGCGGATAAAAATGAAATTAAAAATAAAAACAGAACCCGGGGATTTTATCGTTGAAGAGCTGGCTGACCTGCCCCTGGAAAAGAGACGCAGGCCGTACGCTGTGTACCTGCTGAAAAAAAGGAACTGGAATACGGTCGACCTCCTCCTGAATCTTTCAAAAAAACTGAACATCCCTTTCAAGGACCTTTCTTACGGCGGGAAAAAGGACCGGTACGGCCTGACCAGCCAGTATATAACGATCCGGGAACGCCCTTACCTGAACCTTGAAACGGAGAATTATTCCCTGAAATTCATCGGGTTCATGCTCGATCCCATGACAGCGCATTTTATCCGGGGCAACCATTTTAAGATCACGGTCAGGAATCTCTCCCCGGCCGATTTAAAAAAAGCATCGGAAGGGATCAGGCAGACCGCGGTATACGGTTATCCGAATTATTTTGACGACCAGCGTTTCGGAAGTTATGACGCGGTCCAGGGTTTTCTGGGGGAAAAAGTGATCAGGAAACATTATAACGGCGCGCTCAAGATCTACCTTACGGCCGTCCATCA
>JAQTRT010000072.1 GCA_028711675.1 bacterium
CGGCTGGACGAGGAGTATTTCGTACCCAGGCCGCAAAGGGATTTAACGCGCCAGTAATAGTACTGGTTGTTGCTGAACCGGTTCGTGGAAAAATGAACGGAGGCGGAGGATATCTCCGGGCCGCTCACCGAGGTGGCGACGGTGGTGAACGAGATATCCGGACTGATCTGGAGCTCATAGGTCACGCCGTCGAACACGCCGGTCCACCGGAAAGTATAATCATTGCTGTAGATGGTATAAAGGTCCGGAGGGTCCGTGAGCCTGGCTGCCACAAAATCAAAGACAAACCTGTTGGTGGAAGACCGGTCCCAGGTGACGGAAGAAGCGTGATAATTGGTATAACCGGACCTGACGGAATAATAATAATTACTTCCCAGGCTGAAATAAGAGGTTACGCCGGACAAAAGATAATTGGTCGAAGAAAGGGTCCGGACTGTGACGGTGCGGGTCATGGCCCTGTTGCTGCTCAGGGCAAAGATATACGCGTCCGCACCTTCAGGCCGCAGGTCCTCCCAGGTGAAGTTCATATTGGACACACCGAAATTGGAAGAGTTGTTGACGGGCGAGAATGAAGCAGGGTTAAAAGGCCTGATGCCGTTATTGGAAAAAAAGGAACGGCCGGAATAATAGCTCCAGAGCGTCACAGACGTGCTGCTGGGTATGCTCGACATGCTCCTGTCCAGATTATATTTTTTATAGGCCCCGGAATAGAATCCGGTGCCGGAGTTCAGAACATACCCGGACCGGAGCTTCCAGAAATATTTATGGTACGGTTTCAGATCGTACGTAAGCGCGTCCGCCTGACAAGAAGAGAGGGAGTCAGCGCCCCCCAGCACGGCATTGACCACAGGTCTGGAATTGGTGCTGTTGGTCATGATCTGGATCTGGTAAACAGGATGGTTCCCTGCCGCGTCGTTCCAGTTAAGGTTCATGGGGAAATAATTGGTCTGGAACAATGCCGCAGAACAGGGAGTGGACATGATGGCCATGAAATCCAGGCAGGTAACCTGATTGTTCAGTAAATTCGTATTTCCGGTTTTATAAAAATACTCAATACCATTCACACCTCGTGGGGGGAATAAATTATTATTAAGATCATAATCATTGGTTTTCCCTAAGACTGTTTCATCATCCTGCCATTTGTTTAACCGGCTATTCCAGTTATTTGCGTTTGATTTGGTAATATCCGTTTCAAATATATACCAGTAATCCGTAATAAAAGAGAGGTTGGTAATATAATAATTCCATACTTCACCTTTCCAGTCAGACCGGCCATAGGCTTCCTTTATCGTAAATCCGAAATTAAGGTTTTCATTCCGCCACTGCCAGTCAGGCTTTCCCTGTGTATTCGTGTAGATATTGATTACTCTTATGGCAAAAACGAATTTACCGTAATTTGACCAGCTGCTGACTGAGGCAGGAAACCATTTCCATGCCCCCTGCCCCGCGCTCCAGTCATTAATATTATCAGCTTTAAATTTAATACAGGCATTTCCCTGGAATTTATCGTAAGAAATCACGGAATTGGTCAGTATAGCAATACCATCCTGAAATTTCTGCTCCCAGCTGTTATTATTCTTCGTTTCAAAATCGCTAAGAATTTGGAGACCGGCGTTCAGACAAAGAGGTATTAATAATAGCAGATAAAATATGGAAGCAATTAAGGTTTTCTTCATATTTTCACCTCTTTAAGAGAAACCGCTTTCATTGATAAAGAAAGCGGTTTCGTATATTATATTATAACCAATTTTTTTAATTTGTCAAGTTGTTTATTAACTTTTTTATACTTAAAAAATCACAATCTATATAATTAGGTTAAATTAAGCCAATCTATTAATATATTCAGACTGCGGAAAAAGTCATTGCGAGGCCATTTTATAGACGAAGCAATCTCAACTCATAGGATAAGATTGCTTCACCTTCGGTTCGTAATGACAATCCAGACTCTTTTTCAGCACTCCCTATTGTAAAAATATAATAATTTCCAAAAAACAGATAACATTATTTCAAGACTATGATCTTTGTCAGATATTTACCGCTGCTGATTTTTAAATAACAAAAATAAACTCCGTTGGCCACAATATAATTTTTCACGTTTTTCCCGTCCCAGTATATCCTGTTTATTCCCTGCTTCGCATTACCTGAACTCCCGGGATAATCCCACTGCCGGACAACTCCCCCATTAATATCAAAGATCATAATTTTAACATCATCATTGTTCTGTAAAAGATATTCAATACATGTTGTTTCTTTATTCGGATCAAATGGATTGGGATAATTACAGAAGCTGTATTGCTCCGACAAAGACCAGACAGGAATGAATTCAACCTTAAGGCCTGCCTGGCTTCTATTCCCATAACTGTTAACTGTCCGGCATTCCGCATAATGCTGTTCACCAAGCACCCAGTTAATACTCTTGCATCCATATTCCCATTCTTCTTTTCCAGAGGCATTCAACCAGGAATTTGTGGATTCTGTCCAGTTATTTCCGTTCCAGTATTTATTATTTTTCAGGTTTTTAATTCTAACCTCAACTGAAGCACATCCCTTTTCCGCGTCACCGATAATTTTTCCGGTCGACTGGAAATATATACCACTGGAAGGCTCCAATTTTATTATCCTGGAAGAATATAATTTTTCAGCTTTCTGGACCTGGCAATAACCGCTGTCTTTAAAAGAAGTATCCAGTGCGCATACTTTCCAGAATGCAGTTGTTGTCACGGGTATTTTTGACTGATAATAACAGGCTGATCCCTTCCATCCCTGCGGCACATTTCCAATATTAGCCTGTCCGCGCGGATAATCTATCATTTCAGAAGAATAATTGAAAACATTGCTTGAGACCGTACTGATAGCAATCTTATAATTTAATAAAGCTGGAACTGTATGATCATCGGCAGATGCGTTCCAGATAAACTTCCAGTATCCATTGACATCCTGAGCCTGCATTCCTGAAGGAATATCCGGCTGCAGATTTAGTATTTGACACTTATTACTGAATACCTGACCCAAACCCGTACCTGTTGCCCCGGAATTAGTATAACCGGAAGTAATTAAATCCATATCGCCATCATTATCCAAATCCGATAATAAAACTGAACTTTTTGAAATTCCCCGGGAAAGACGCTGATACAGATCATAGGTCCCATTCCCGTTATTGGTTAATACCTGTATACTAAAACTGCCTGTAATAATCAAATCCAGGCTGCCGTCAGAATTAATATCACCCAGAGCAATACTGCTTTCTAAAATTGACAGGCCAAGATTCTGATATAGTGAAAAAGCACCATTCCCTGTGTTTTTATAAACACGGGAATATCCTTCACCCGTCATAACCAGGTCCAGATATTTATCTGCATCGATATCACCCAAAGCTATACTGCCATGAGTAATTCCGGGTGGGATATCCTGATAAAAACTAAAAATACCCGAACCATTATTTTTATATACCTTAAATTGGGAGCTTCCGTCAGAACCTGTCATAATCAGGTCCAGATCACCATCATTATCAATATCGCCAAGTGTAGTAGCCGGCCATGATGTGACACCAGGTGTAATATTCTGATAAACACCATAATGCCCTTTACCGTAATTTGTATATGATCTAAAATATCCGGAACCTGCCAAGATAAGGTCATTATCACCATCTATATCAATATCACCGTAAGAAAGATAATCATGATAAGTGGATAAATTAAAATCCTGGTATTCATTAAAAATCATACTTCCGCTGTTGGTATAACTTTTAAAATAGGTACCGCCGCCGTCACTCCCGGTTTGGATCATTTCAGCTTTATTATCATTATTATAATCAAAAAGGACAACACTACCGCCGCCCAATAATATTGAATTGTAATTTTCCAGCTTTCCATGCCTGTTATTTGTTAATATCCAGCTATTATTAGGCGGCCCGCCAGGCACTGAACCGGAAAGAATCAGATCAGGGTAATTATCTTCATTTAATAAATTAATAGCGCAAGAAGCATCCATACCACCGGATATATTATACCAATTGGTAAATTTTGCGTAATTATCCGATGCGGTAAGAAGGAATAATAAAAAAATAGTAAAATTATTAATTCGCAAATTTAAAGCCCCCACAATAGCGCATTAAATAAAATATTATATTATTGATTAAAAAAATCAAGCATTTTTAATTATAAAAACAGTAAAAGGCCAAGATTATTTGAAACTATCTCAGGTTCTTGAAGAGAAGCAGGATGCTCAGGGCAAGGGCCAGCAGGCCGCCCAGGCCTGCCATCAGGATAACGACCACCATGCCTGCCATCTCCAGGTTATGCCCTGTTTTCTCCAGGATATAAATGATCACGAAACCCAGGAACGCGAAGATGCCGGAAATAACCACCTCGGATACGATAAAGAAAAGAATGGAACAGAGGATCACCAGGAAATTGTACAACGGGATATTACTGTTGATCTTTTCCGGGAAGATCCTGATAAAGATATTCTCAATGAATTTCACGCTCCACCTCTTTATTCTATAATATATTTTCATTTATTAAAATCAAATATTTTTATTGCCAAAGTTTGCAGCGACAGGTCTTTACGGGCTGTCGTTTATATAGCATTCCCAATAATCAGCGCATCTAAAAGTATGCCGCTACGCATTGATTTGGATGGTGGATCCGCAGTATTAAATAAATTTGATATACGATTTAAATTTAATATATAATAACCATTCATTTTACGGAGGTATCATTATGAGACGATCACTTTTTATTCTTTTTACGGTTTTAACATCCCTCTCTTTCCTGGATGCATCGATCCATGTAAAACCTTATTTGGGATACGGCTTTGGCCTGGGAAAACATAGGCTGCCCCTTTCCATCCCCGGTATCATCAGCATGTCAGGCCAGGATATCGAGGTTAATTCCGCTAACCTGACGACCAAGAGAGAAAATCTATACGCTTCCGGGGCCAATGGATTTAACCTGGGAGTGCAGTTCCTGTATGATCTGGACCAGACCACTGCTGTCGGCCTGGGTCTCGGATATATTACCGGGTCTGAAATCACCATCAACAAACTGAACGATCAGAGCGTTTCACCTGCTGCGGCCTCAGAGCAGAAAGCCAAGGCATCCATGATGCCTCTTGACCTGTTTGTGAAATTTTCAGGGACCATCGCATCTATCCGGCCTTATGCAGGTTTCGGCATTACCTATCCCCTTTCCGCGGCAGGTTCCACCAGCTTCGTTTATACCGCCGGGTCATCCAAATCAGAGCTCGAGGCGGATGTCACGTTCAATCCTTCGCTGGGATGGAACGCCTGCCTGGGAGCGGATTATGACCTGAGCCCGACCATGTATGTCTCTGCCGGCCTGTTCCTGCGGCAGCTCACGCTTACACTGAAACACCTGAAAATGACAAAATACACGGTTAACGGCCAGGACCAGCTGGGCACATTAACTATTTCTCAGCAGGAAGTTGATTATGTGGAAAATGATCCGGACCAGGCACAGCAGGAACCCGGTTATCCCAGCAAGGAGAACACAACACCGGTCTCTTTCAGCAGCCTGACCATCCAGGCCGGCGTCGGATTTAAATTCTAAATACCGGCCGGATACACAAGGAGCACGACCATTCCGCAATTGTTACCTTTTTTTGCCACCACAATCCGGGGACTGGAAACAGTTTTAATGAACGAAATTACTTCTGCCAGGGGAGAAAAAGCCTGGCAGGATGTAGGCATCGTATATTTTGAGACCACGCTGGAGAACGCGTACCGGCTCAATTACACATGCCGCACAGCCAATAAGATCGTCCTCATCCTGGACAAGAGCGCGGTCCGCACTTACGAAGAGCTCTACAGCCAGGCTTACCGGATCAAATGGGATAATTATTTCAGGCTCACCAATACATTCGTGGTCCATTCCTCGGTCGTCTTCTCCAAGATCGACCATTCCGCCTATGCGTCCCTCAAGGTCAAAGATGCCGTGGCCGATCATTTCCGGGATAAGTTCAAAGAACGGCCTTCCGTGAACAAAGGCGCGCCTGATATCTACATCGAGCTCCGTATCTTCAGGAACGAATCCTGGCTCGGGATCAACCTGTCCGGCGAACCTCTCTTCAAACGCGGTTATAAGACCGGGACCAATCCTGCTCCGCTTAAAGAAACCCTGGCCGCGGGCCTGGCGGAACTGGCCGGAACCGGACGTTATAAAAGGATCATCGATCCCATGGCCGGCTCAGGGACCCTCATCATCGAAGCAGCCATGAAGCACCTGAACATCCCGGCCGGCCGGCTCCGGAGTACGTTTTGTTTTCAAAAACTGAAAAATTATGATCCCGCTGTATTTTCCCGGATAAGGAAAGAATCGGACAGCCGTATCCTCTTGAATTCCGACATGGAATTCCTGGCCTGCGATCACGGGGATAAATTCCTCCAGACCATACGCGAAAATATCAGCAAGGCCGGTCTAAGCCAATTCATCCGGGTTAAGAAGCAGGATTTTTTCAAGCCTGAGATCGACATGCAGAACAGCCTTATCCTCTTCAACCCGCCGTACGGCAACAGGCTCAAGGGAGCGGCTGACCTGAACAACTTCTATAAAAAGATAGGGGATACTCTGAAAAAAGAGTGCCGCGGGAGCACGGCCTATATCTTCACAGAACACGGCGAGCTCATCAAACATATCGGACTGAGGACATCAAAACGCGTCATTATTTTCAACGGGAATATCGAATGCAGGCTGCTGGAATTCAAGATGTACTAAAAAAAGGCTGGAGAGGTTCTAAAGGCAGTAAAGGGCTTAAAGGTTAAAGTCAATAATATCATTGAATGAGAAACAAGGTATATTTTTGATTTTCCGGTTTGTGAAGCCGCCTGCTTTTCCATGGATGGAAAAGCAGGCGAAACCCTCGGAGGGCACCATGGATGGTGCCCGAGAATGAGGAAAACAAAAATATACCTTGCTTTAAAAGATATAGAAAAAAATTAATAACTTATTTTTATCCGTTCTATTTCTTCTGCCCTTTCTGGGCTTCTTCCATTTTCTTTTTCCATTCCTGCATCAGCTTCTCCACTTTCTGCTGAGCAGCCTTGGCTTCCTCTGTATTCGCTTCCAGTTTCTGCATCATCTTGCCGCCCATATAGGACATGGATCTGTAAGCGGCAATGGAACTGATGGAAAGGATGATGGAAAGAGCGGCCAGCACGATGATAACGATCTTGGCCACATTCTGTTTTGCGCTGAGGGCATTGCACAAGGCCAGGTAAATAAGCCAAAGCCCGTACAGGGAAAGAGCGATACCGATGACCAGCCCCAGGTAAAAACTGAACCGGCTGAAGAGCTGAAGCACAGCGTTAACAGGCATCAGCACCAGCAGAGCGGCCGTAACGCGCGTATTAACCTCAAATTCAGTGCTCCCGCCGCAGATAGCGGAAATAATAAGCATGATCACGGCGCCGATAAAAAGGCCGATGATGGCGAAGACAGGCGTCATGATAAGGGCTCCGATCCCGACGCCCGCGCCGAACATGCCCATTCCCATCACAGGACTTAATCTCAGCAAGCCCAGGAGGAAGCTGATGATACCGGCTGCCAGGCCGTACACAACAGCTTTAATGATAGGCTCAATCAATCCGCCGGTCTTGGCCATTCCCGTGAAGTATTCCTTGGGAGAGAGGAGAGTCTGTTTCGACTCATCCAGAAGTTTCTTAAAATCAAAACCTGTTCCTGCCATATTGTCCTCCTTGAATATTGGGTTTTAGATAGTGCCTTAAAGATACAATATGATAAAATTATGTCAAATATTTTTACAGAAACAAAGGAGACGGATTCAAGAAAAAAAAGACAGCCGCCAAGGCACAAAGACACTGGGTTAAGGCAGAAAAGGTTTAAAAGGTTATAAAGCTATTTTTCTAATGGGTATCAAAACTCTCAAGCTTGATGATAGTGGCGAATACGTTCTTGCCCAGGTGATGAATGGTCTTTAACTGGATCGGGTCCCAGAGGTCTGTTTTAAACTTTTCATTGGCCTGGCTGTAAAGGGCCCGGCCGATGAAAATATCAACATCACCCAGGGACACATCCCTGACCAGCCTGCATTCGATGACCGCGGATGATTCGGCCAGGTACGGAACATCGATCTTCAGGCATTTACGTTTGGTCAGCCTGACATGTTTTAGTTTATCCCCGTCCCGGCCGGAAAGTTCCCCCAGCTTCAGGATCTCGCGGACATAAGGCGATTCCAGGATATTGATGCAGAATTTCTTCGATCGCTTGATCAGACTGTTCACGAAATTCTCCTTGGAGATGCAGACCGCCACCAGGGGCGGGTCATGCTCAACAGGCATGTTCCAGGCAATGGGCGTGAAGGTCTCCCTGGCCTTATACCGGGCCGAGACCACGACCAGCGGACCGTGGTTGATGAGCCGGTTGGTAAATTTCAGGTCTATTTTTTTCATAAAGCACCTCTTGCTGTATTAAATTAATCAATATTTTTTTTGAGTCAATGATTAAAAATCATGTCAACCATTGTCATTGAAATCCTTGACTTTCAGTATTTCCATGTTATACTTCCTGAAGGTAATATCTAATGTTCAAGATCATCTACGAAGACGAGTACCTTATTGCAGCGGACAAACCGTCAGGCATGCTCTGTATCCCCGCGCCCGGGAACGAAAAGAACACACTGACAGACCTTCTCAACCGTGAACTGGCCGGCCGGGGAGTGTCTGTGAAAGCCCATCCCTGCCACAGGCTCGACAGGGAGACCTCCGGCGTCATCCTGTATGCTAAAGGTAAAAAAATGCAGCAGACCGTCATGGAACTGTTCTATAAACAGCAGGTAAAGAAAAAATATATTGCTTTTGTCAGGGGGAATCCGGCCAAGAAAGCAGCGGTTATTTCCCTCCCCATCGAGAACAAGCCTGCCGTAACAAGATACAGGATCCTGGAATATAAAAACGGATTCAGCGTGGCTGAGGTGGAACCGCAGACAGGCCGCACCAACCAGATCAGGATCCATTTCAGGAAGATCAACCACCCTCTCCTCGGCGAGACCAAATTTGCTTTCCGCAGGGATTTCGAAATTAAGTTCAAACGCGTGGCCCTGCACAGCCATGAGCTGGAATTCACACATCCTTCCACCGGCCAAAAAATCGTGTTAACCGCGCCATTGGCCGGGGACATGCAAAAGTTCCTGGATTTAAACTGAAGAGCAGGGGGACGGTGCTTGACATTTTGACATTTTATTCAAAATACCAAAATTAATAATTAAAGGGGATTTTATTATTTATTATTCGCATTAAAATGTCAAAATGTCAAGCACCGTCCCCCATTCATTCAAGCCCGGGACGAAGGGCACAGCCGGTTTATCCGGCATTGTCCGCACAAAGGGCCTACGGGCTTGCAGATATTTTTCCCGTACAGGACAAGGATATTATTGATCCTCTGCCACAGCAGCCGCGGAAGCTTTTCCTTTAATTTCATTTCGGTCTCTTCCGGTGATCTTGTCCTCACGTATCGCCACCGGTTCACGATCCGATGCACATGCGTATCCACACAGATGGCATCCTTGTGAAAGGCCGTGATCAGGACCAGGCTGGCGATCTTCCTCCCCACTCCCGGCAGTTCCAGCAGTTCCGCCATGCTGTCCGGGACCCTGCCCCGGAAATCCCTGATCAAAGCCTCTCCGGCCAGTTTCAGATGCCTGGCTTTAGTCCGGTAAAAGCCCACGGGATAGATAAGCCGGCTCAATTCATTCCCCCTGATACGGACCAGGTCCGAAGGCTTCCTGATCTTCCCGAACAGTCTCCGGGAAACTTCTTCCGTAAGCTCGTCTTTGGTCCTCGAACTCAGGATCCCCGAGACCAGGACAAAGAACGGCCTGCGGTAGGAACGCGCGATCTTCTCGGACATGGGTTCATCGTACTTCCTCACATCCTGTTCCAGTATCCCGATGACCTGCCTGATGTTCCTTTCCGATATCATGGCCGAATGGTAATCATTCTAAAAAAATTAGCAAAAATATTTTATTAAAAAGCAAGGGGCGGATAGAAAGCTGTTGACAATCTATTTTTTAATTGTATTTTGATTTTATACATCAGCCGGATAACGAGAACTCTTATCTCAAAAAACCGGGTGACATCCCGGAAAAGGAAATCCATCCCATGGACCTGGAACGACCGATAACAGTAAAAACGACCTTATATTTATTCCTCCTCTTCCTCTGCTGTACTTCCCTTCTGACAGCCGGGGAGTTCCATATCGACTTTCAGTCTCCCCCCGGTATCCAGTTCAATCCAACCAATATGGAGATAGACAACGGCCGGCTGCGCCTTTCGCCCACAGGATGGTTCTGGACCAATACCGACGTAACCTCTTTTTATTATTCCTTGACAACCCTCTTCTACGAAACCTCGCCCGGCATCTTTATCTACGGATGCCAGGAGATGGGCCCAAGCGGAGAAGGTTATCTCAGCACGAACTACGGGAAGACATGGGCCTCCATCGTCTCGCCTGATCCGCAATCCATTATCAGGGGATCGGACAATTACCTGTATCTGACCGCCGGTTCCTGCTGCGGAGACAGTGTCGTAAGAAGCTATGATAACGGCCGGACCTGGAACAATATCAATCCCGGCAGTGCCAATGGAGCAAAATTCATCTTTGAGGATTCACACCATGATTTTTATCTGGCAAAATATAAATTTTCTTTTATGTCCTATACCTCCAATATAATCTATAAAAGCCGCGATTACGGGACGACCTGGGGCGTTGCGTACCGGGAGGGAACTCCAACTCCCCTGATTCTGAATTCCCTTGACCATATTATGGAATTAAAGACAGGGGCTCTCCTCCTGAACGCTTTACAATATTGTTTCATCTCATCCAATCACGGTACAAACTGGACAAAACTGGCGGATTACTCCAATTCCGCGAACCAGGCATTCCGCTTACAGGACGGCCAGGTCTATCTGTACGGACAACATGGAATACACCGCCTGGATGAGTATAGCCTTGGTTTGGTGCAAATTTCCACGGATTTCTGCCGTAAGCTGATGGAGACCGATGACAGCGTACTGTACAGGAGCGGATTGACCAATCATCCGTACAGAAGCTATGATAAAGGGTATACCTGGCAGCCTCTGCCAGCCATGACCGTAAACAACAGAAAAGTGGAGAACGGATACATGATGGGGATACAGGCATCCGACAGAAAGATCTATTACGGCGCCATGACCAATGACAACTATGGAGGATTTATCTTCAGGAGCGGATATATAGACTCAGCCCGGGCTTTTCTCACGATACACCCCAATGACTATATCATGAAATGGGATGATTATTCCGCTGAAGTGTCCCTGAACGGAGGAAGCGTTCAATATGAGTTCGCAGCTTCCCGGGACGGGGGGAAGTCATTCGATTCCTGGCTGACACTCAGCCGTGAAAATCTGAGAAACGTTCCCTGCGCTACCAACGGACAGGACCTGCTGAACATCAGAATAACCCTTTTCTCTCCGGGCCATGAAACGACACCGGAGATCAGCCGCCTGGTCATCCAATACCAGACCCTGCCTCATTTCAACGACCTGAGCAGTGTTAAGGCAGCTCCGAATCCTTTCAAACGGTCCGGCCGCAAAGACATCTGCTTTTTTAATCTTACGGATGATTTCAAGATCAGGATATTCAGCGCAGGAGGAGGGGAGATCATGGAGATGAAAGGCCGAT
>JAQTRT010000073.1 GCA_028711675.1 bacterium
TTCTGTTTGATCCTGATATCCTCATCAAGCTTTCCGTCGGAGATCCTCCTGGCTCCTGCCATCAGGACCTGGATGGGACTGATGATATACGACGTGAGCAGGATGGTAATAAGGATGCCGATGATCAGGCTCACCACGGTGATGGTCAGGATCCTTAAAGTAGTGTTCCGCAGCGCTGTTTCAATGGGCTTCTTGGAGAAACCGATACGCACCAGGCCGATGAGCTTCTTATCCATCATCATCACGGAAGAGACATCAAATCCCGCCTGGCCTTCATACTGGACATCCTGGATCAGGATTCCGCTGGCATCAAACGCACGGCTTGTGATACCGTCGGTCAGGGGAGTCTTGTGCTCGTTCAGGAACCTGGTATCGTTATGGCAGATGGGGACCTTTTCCTTGTCCAGGATCATGGCGTACAAGGTGTCCCGTTCTTTCATGATGTTCTTCACGCTCGTAAAGAGCGTCAGGTCATCCTTGGTCAGGATGGCATCTTTGGAATCATCCGCCAGTTTCCGCACGGTCAGCTTGGCTTTCTCGATCAAAGCCTCTTTCAGGCTCCTGGTCTGGTTCTGGATGGTAAGATACGCGTTGATGAGGGAGATAAAAAGGATCAGGAAAGCGATAAAAGAAATATATTTGGTCTTGATGGAGAATTTGATCTCGAACTTCTTCATGACAAACCTTACCGTAATACGGCAACAGACTTGACCACCGTGTCCGTTTCCTTGTTCATCTTGCTTGTAGCCCTGATCTTCACAATATAAGTGCCGTTGGCCAGGCCGTGATAATCGAAAAGAACCGCATTCCGGTAGTTATATTTAGCGTCCCCGTATATCTTCCTCACCAGCTTTCCGGAGAGCGTGTAGATAAAAACGTCCACGATACTGTCATCCCTTACGCTGAACTCGATGTTCATGGAATCCCGTATGAACGAAACGCTGTTAATGTAATTATAATCCGTGAGCTGGATATTCTGGTGGTCCTTCCTGACAGGATTGGGGAACGGTTTCACCTTATCCCCGGGCATAAGCGTATCATCCTCATCCACGAACCGGGCAGGCCCGCCGTAATAGATATTGATACTGCCGACCGGTTCTCCTATCACGATATCATAATACCCATCCCCGTCGAAATCCAGTACGCTCATATGGGGAAAGATACCGGGATTGAAAGGCTGACCGCCCAGTTGAAGCTCCTTTTTTTCGTCGAACCTTCTGTTCCGGTCATCCCCTTTGTTGAGAAAAATGAATATCTTGCTCTGGGCTGCGCCGACCAGGTCCTGTTTCCCGTCACCATCCCAGTCCAGGATATACGGTTTGGAGGAGATATATCCCAGGCTGATAATATCGCCGTTCTCGTACCTGAGGGGTGTACCGCTATCCAATCCAAGAAGATGATTTCCCGTGGAAAGATATTTCATGATCACGCCGTCACCGCCGATGGTGATCAGGTCCCTCTGGCCGTCATCGTTCCAGTCGCAGGGTGTGGACATGGAATACCCCTCGCCGGTCATAAGGTCCTTGCTCCCGGCTTTAATGACATTGACATTGGTCGAGAAGACGGGATTTTTATTGTCGTTGATATTTGTGAACACAACAAGCTCATAGCTCCTTCCGCCGCCGAACACAAAATCCCTGCGGCCGTCGTTGTTCCAGTCATAATAATCAGGGAATCCGTACACATACCGGACCGGCACCCTCTGCTGGACGCCTGTTCCGATCGTGATGGTCTGTATAGCTCTATAGACCGGATCCTGATTGTTCCCTTCGTTCAGGACATAATAGCACCGCGAAAGCAGGTTGCCGAAAATAATATCATGATTGCCGTCATCGTTAAAATCCACTACATTAAGGGACACGCCGTTCCAGCCCATGAGATTGTTCTGCGCACCGCTGATCTGGATGTTACGGGTATAGTTTTCCTCAACATGAACGCGGTTCCTGCTGGCGGAAAGACCCTTATAGACTGTGATGAACCCCAGGTGGTTGCCGCACAGCACATCCGGTTCGCTGTCAGCGTCCCATTTAGTGACAAAAAGCGGATTGTTCATGGGCAGGTTAATGGAATTATTTTTCTCCGTGATTATTTCACCTTTATTGGTAAAAGAAAGGCCGGCCCCTCCTTTCCACCAGACCAGTTCGATCTTTTCGGCACCAATGTTCTTGGATATCATCGGCAGACCCAGTCTGTCCAGTTCAGCCGCGGTATTGAATGTACCGATGAGATCAAGGGTTCCGTCGTTATCCCAGTCATAAGGGAAAGCATGCCAGAGATGGATATTCAGGAACTCGCCCTGAGCTGTCCCGTTGACGATATCGACGCTTGATATTTTTTTATAATTCGTGAACATCCCGGGAATACTGACGAAATTCCATGCCGCGGTAGTGCCCACGTTCGTATAGATGACCGCGCAGTGATGGAAATAATAAGGAGTGATCCTGTCCAGGTAAGTATAGGAAGAAATAATATCTTTCTTGCCGTCTCCGTTCACGTCGACCAGATTAGGGAAAGCACCGGCCACTCCCTGTCCGTTACCGAGCAGTTCAAAGGCTCCCACGTCATTCTCAAGGTCATCAGGGATTAAATTGACCAGTTCTTGGATGAACCTGATCTGTGTCTTCTCCGTGTTGAACAGCGGGCTGCCCGGGCTACCGGTATTTTTATAGAAATATACTTTATTGTTCACGCCCACAATGAGGTCATCAAGACCGTCGCCGTTCAAATCTGAATTGGTACTGATCAATCCGTATAACGTGGTATAACTGCAGGGGATGACCAGCGTGCTGCCTTTGTACGGGACCGGGAAAGCGGTATCGAACACAGGAGCTGAATTGTTCCCCCGGTTGATATAGACCAGGATCTTCCCGGCGCCGGAAGCCGTGATCAGGTCTTTGAGTCCGTCATTGTTCCAGTCATACACGCACGGCGCGGAGAACCCCTCCTCTGCCGTAAGCGTGGATGTTTTAAAAACAAAATGACGTTCCTCGATGAAGGCCGGTTCAGCAGCCCAGGCTGAAGAGGCCAGTACAAACAACAGGACAATGACGATGATTCTGCTTTTCATCATGTTCTTATCTTATCACCGCGAATTTTTTCATGACCGTGACTTCCTCCCCCGTACTGTAGCTCTTGGCCTTGATCCTGAAAATATAGATGCCGTTCGCCCAGTTCTTGCAGCTGATCCCCGCCGTATTGATCCTGTCGAAATAAGCATTGGAATCGATCCGTTCGATCAGGCGGCCGCTGATGGTATAAAGCTCGATGGTGATCAGGCTATCGTCCCTGGTCAGGAACTTCAGGTCCAGGGTATCGCCCTGCCTCAGGGGATTGGGATAGGTATAAACGTTCTTCTCCGGCATGAGGCTGTCGTTCTCAGAGACATACCTGAGCTGCATACCTTTATACCGGAAGACTATATCCGAGGTGTTACAGAGAAAAATATCATAATAACCATCATCGTCCCAGTCCAGGATATAGACCGAGGAATATTCGCCGGCGTTCAGGATCTCCCTGTCGAATTTGATCTCTTCTTTTGCTGCGTACAGGGGTGTCGGGGAAGTGCTCTTATCCAGATAGTAGATGACCTTGGAACCGCTGGCAGCCACAATATCCCTTTTCCCGTCTTCTTTGTCCCAGTCCAGGACATTGGGGATGGAAGGGAGCCCGCCCGTGGTCATGGTAGCCTCATCCTCACCAAAGGCAAGATAAACAGGAGCGCTGAAAACAGGAAGACCGTTGGCATCGCGGGTTCCCTGGTTCAGGCAGTACTGGACGCGGCTGTCGAAGCTGCTCAGGATCATATCGTCCAACCCGTCCGAATTCATATCCGCAAACGTGCCGGACACGTTATAAGCTGCCACGTACGCATTACCGGCCCGGATGGCTACGCCCTTGGAAGAGAAGACCGGGCTGGAATCCGTTCCGGTATTACTGCAGAAAACAAGCTGGGGTGAAAGGAGGAGATTCTCGCCGCCGATCACCAGGTCCCTTTTCCCGTCCCCGTTCAAATCATAATAAGCGGAAAAAGAATGGTCATGGGGTCCGCGGATGATGTTGGCCCCGGCCCGGTCCTGTATGATCTGGACCTTCTTGAACAGAGGATCAATATTATTGCCGTAATTCAGGATATAAAACTGCTGACCGTTACCCCCTGCCGAGACGAAAATATCCCAGTCCCCGTCCCTGTCCCAGTCCAAGATGTTGATGCGCGACGCGTTGCCGATGTAGAGCGGGCAATCCTCGCTCTGCTGGAGCACACCCTCAAAACCCGCGCCGGGATTGGGGCCGACCGTTGTATCCGTCACTTTCCTGATGATGTTCACATATCCCATATAATTGCCTGACAGAATGTCCCATATGCCGTCATTGCCCCAGTCGCAGACAAAAGGAGAGATACGGAATCCCGGATTGAAAGGAATAACAGGCAGAGCCGCGTTCATAAGCATGACAGGCTGGTGATACTGGCCTGACTTGCCTCCTTTCCCTTTCAGGAGCTTGAAGAGCGAGTATTCGGTCTGGCATCCGTACAGTCCCGTACTGGACGCAAAGACCTCCTGTCCGGAAGAAGTATAACTTAAAATAATATCATTGGTTCCGTTCTTGTCCCAGTCAACAGGATACGCATAAGGCAAAGCCTCCCCTGAAGTATTATATTCATAATAGAAAGTGAAAGGATTAATATTGGTCTCGATCCTGATCATGGTACCATAGTAAGGCACAGAAGCCAGGGGGCTGATGTTAGTATAGATAGCTATACGGACGACAGGAACAGATCCATAGGCATTGAGCAGATAAGCTGACATAATATCCTTTTTCCCGTCATTGTTATAATCCAGGACAACAGGCCATCCGCTTACCTGGTACGTGGTCCCGCTGCCGATAGCTATGACGGCCGGGTCATCTTCGCCGATATGTTCATAGAAACCGTATGCGAATGTCAGATCCATGGGAGTGCTGTTGATGGAAGGATTGACCCTGCTCCTTGTCAGGTTTGTAAAAATGGAGACCTTGCCGTCCACGCACGTCAGGAGGTCCGGCCTTCCGTCAGCGTTCATGTCGGAATTGGTGGCAATATAAACAGTAAGGAATTTTCCCGAGAAATAAGCTTCCTGCCCGTCCCGGAGGACCTGGACAGCCCGGTCAAAGGAAGGCGCGCTGTCCGAACCCTGGTTGAAATAAATATAGATATCCCTGTACCCGTCCACGATGATCAGGTCCCTTTTATTATCGCCGTCCCAGTCGAACAGAATGGGGAGCGAGGACCCTCCGCGTACTGTGAGCTGCTTGGTCTGGAGTATCTCATAACCCTCTGTCTTGAACGCCGGTATGGCCGGATAAAGCAAGGAAGTGTAAAGGAAAAGCATGCAAAATATAAAAAAATTTTTTTTAACCATATTATGATATAATAGATGTCAAAAATTTCTTTTTTTCATTTTTACGTCCCCTTTGTATGGACGCAGCGACAGGTCTTTAGACCTGTCGTTTGACCATTATTTCCGAAAACCGGCGCACCTGAAGGTACACCGCTACTAAATCCGCGCTGTATTATTTGGATATTTCCTTCAGCCTGATCTCGGCTTTCTTAATATTGATCTTCACTTTCTCGTTGTTCGGATCGCAGCTGGCCACGTACCGCCATTCTTTCAGGGCTGTCTCGATATTATTTTCCATGTAAGCATTGATGCCTGAATAATAATGCTTTAAAAGCTCATTGGCTGACGGACAGCTTGTTCTGGCGACAGGGATGGTCAAGCCGACGACCAGTTTTCCCGATTTCTGAAGCTCCTCGACCTTTTTCTCAGCCTCTTTTATCCGCTCCTCAACATCTTTTATTTCCGGATTCCAGAGCTGGGCCAGTCTGAAGTTCTGCAGGGCTTCATAATACCGGCCGTTCTCATAATGGAACAACGCGTCATTGTAGTAATTCTCTCCTTTGGAAATGATGATCTCCTGCATGATCCTTGACCTTGTTTCCTCTTCGATGGCGCCCCCGAACTTATAGTTCAGGCTGAAAAGATGGTCATTGCCCAGGTCGCTGACATGAAAGGCGTAATTGATCTCATAAACCTGATAGCGGAACCCGATGCCTGTATTATAATAGTACGGCTCACCGCCCACACGGAAGAAAAATCCCTTATAGTTCAGTTCTGTTCCCAGGGCCCATTCCATTTCCAGGTCCTTGACATATACAATGTGGCCGCTGAAAAGCAGGAGGTCCCTGAAGAATCTGTATGCTAAACCGAATTTCAGCCTGGTCTGGATATCATCCTTTCTCCCCGTGCTCCATTTTACCTGGCCCGGCAGGTTCTCCAGGACAAGACCGGAACTTAAATGTCTCAATGCCGGGATGGCCAGGAAACTGTAATATACGCCATAGGAGAGGCTGATGCCGTTGAATCCTTCTTCCAGAACGGTATTATAAAGATAATCGATCTTCAGTCCGGCGCTCAGGCCCTTGACCGCTTCATCCAGCCTTCGGCCAAAGGAGAGCGTTACATCCACGTCCTGGCTGGAGAAACTTTTTCCCAGAAGGGTCCCGTTCGCGTCCGACTCTTCCATGTCCGCGCTCCGGAAATACCGGATCCCCAGGAAGAGCACGCCGATCTTCTTTAAAGGATGGCTGTATCCCAGGTTAAAGAACATACGGCCCGCTGACAGAATACCGCCGCCCAGGTCGATGTTCATGCTGTACAGATATCCAAGACCGGCGGGATTATGGTACGCTGAGGAGCTGTCGTCCGCCACAGCTTCAAAAGCCCCGCCAAGAGCATTGGCGCGCGGTGTGGTGATGGAAGCATTAATGTCGTATGTGACGGCATGGTCCTCATCCGGGGATAATTCCGCGGTAAGGATGACAGGGATGAGAAATAAAATAACGGGGAGAATATTTTTTACCCTCTGCATAAGTCCGCCTCCCTCAGGGATATTAATAATAAGGAAATGATAACTAATAATTATTAAATAAAATTAGCAAGTCAACAGATATTTTTGGAAAATAAGGGGGGACCGCATAACAGGAGGAACTGAGATCCGGTTTTTCCGGCAGACCGGGCGGTTCTGTTTTAAAGCCATTTTATTGACTTTGGAATTCAAGATGTTATTTTTTTGCCGTGGGAGAGAAAAAATTCAATATCGGCATTACAGGAGCGAGCAGCCTGATGGGAGGGGCTCTGATCCGGATCCTGCTGCATCATCCTTGCATCCATTTGGTCCATATATCCTCTGAACATCATGAAAATGAACTTATAGGACCTTATTTTAAAATCCTCAATGAGAAACTGGGGAATAAAAAATTCGATAAATATTCCCCTGCTTATATAAAAAAGAACCTGGACCTTGTCTTTATAGCCAAACCGCTATCGCAATCCATGAAATGCGTACGGGAACTGTACAATGACAGATTAAAAATAATCGACCTCAGCGGGGACTTCGGTACAACCGATAAAAGGATATATGAAAAATGGCATCATGTCAAGCACACTATGCCGGAATTGCTTAAAACAAGGGTCTACGGGCTTCCGGAGCTCCATGGCGATGAGATCAAGAAAGCCGGGTTCGTGGCTAATGCCGGCAGTTTTTCCACAGGGATCATTCTTTCCCTTTACCCGCTCCTAAAAAAGAATATTATTCATCCGGACCTTATCTTCATCAATTCCTATTCCGGTGTTTCCGCGATGGGCAAAAAATCCCTGCCCGGCACGAACCTGTTCCCGGATGCTTTCAACAACATCATGGCCTATGGGATCGGCAGCCACCCTCACATCCCTGAAACCGAAGAGCAACTCTCCCTGATCCTTAAAAAAAAGGTGATCATCAATCTTATCCCTCATTTCACATCCGTCAGCAACGGTATCTTTCATACGATTTTTTTAAAATTAAAAGCAAAAACTCCCGGCGACGGGATCGCTCAGATCTATGAAAGGACATATTCGGGCTGCCGTTTTATAAAGATCTTCCGGGGTGAACCTCCCCAGTTAAAAGGAGTGGTCAATACCAATCACTGCATTCTCTTTCCTAAAATAAACGAGGAGACCCGCACTCTGAACGTTTTTTGCGCCATGGACGAGCGTATCAAGGGAGGAGCCGGGCAGGCCGTTCAGAACATGAATCTGATGCTGGGGCTCTCCGAACACACGGGACTGGATTTCCTTTAAATAAGAGACATGGATAAAAAGGCCCATATATACATCGGGGATTCCTGCGACCTGGGATGCCGGTTTTGCACCAACAAAAAACAGGCGCATGAGAGAAAACGGTTCATCTCCTCCGCCCTTTTAAAAAAGAAATTAAAAAAATACGCGGAGAAAAAATATGACGTTGTCGATTTCCTCGGAGGGGAGGTCACGCTTTATCCGCGGATAGAAAAGATCATAAGATACGCCTCGGACCTGGGCTACAAGCGGATCAATCTGATAAGCCACGGATTAAAATTCGCCGATCCCGATTTCGTGAAAAACATAGCCTCGGCCGGAAATGTGAGATTCTGCATCTCTGTTGAAAGTCATAAAGAAAAGACAGAGGACTTCCTGATCTCAGTACAAGGAGGGTTCAGAAAAAAGATCAAAGGCCTTTACAACCTGATCCTTTTACGTAAACAGGGAGTTATCAGGGAAAAGATCTTCTTAATGACCGTCATCAATAAACTGAACTATAAAACAATGCCGGAAACCGTCTTTTTTTATTTCAGGAATTTCGGAATAAAGGACTTCCGGTTCCGCTTTATCATGCCCGTGGGCAAAGCATCTGTTCATTTCAAGCTCCTGGTACCCACATACACCCAGGTCTTGCCGTATATCGCCAGATTGATGGAACTTGCCGGAAAATTAAATCTCAATATCAGTTATGACGGGATCCCCTCCTGTATCCTGAGAAATATCAAAGGCTATAAGGATTTTATCAGTGAGGCGATAGACCGGTCCGAAGAAGATACCGGGATGGCTGATCCCGAAAATAAGGATAAAAGACGGCGGAAAAAAACAAGGAAATGCAGAAAATGCGTTTATAATATGCAATGCACAGGCCTCTGGAAAAAATATCTGGAGATTCACGGAAAAAAAGAATTCAAACCTGTACTTCAGGCTGTCTGAAACCGGAAAAAGGATATCCGTACCCTGGTATTGACAATAGATTAAATTGTATTATATTTGTTGGGATGAACGAACGAAAAAGAATTATTTACAATGATTTCCTGGCTCTCCTGGTCCTGACACTCAGCATCCTTACTTTCCTCAGTCTGGTGAGCTTTAACATCAATGATTCCCTGCTTTTTTCAACCAATCCGGTCAAACCGGTAAAGAACATCACGGGCCTGGCCGGCGCTTACTGGGCTTCCCTGCTCCTTTTCGCTTTCGGCAGGGCCGCATATTTTTTCTGCGTCATTTTTTTCCTGGCCGGCTGGTATAAACTCATCAACAAGAACAGGAGCGACGCGCTCTTTACCCTGAGCGGTCTCCTTGTCCTGATGTTCACGGTCTCCATCCTGGCCAGCATCTCCATCAATGAAAAATCGAACTATATCCTGATAAAGAACGGCGGTATCATAGGCCTTTTTTTCAAGACCCTCCTGAAACAATATATAGGACTGGCCGGGATATATATCCTTTCTATCTCCCTTATCATGTTTTCACTCATGCTGCTCCTGAACTTTTCACTCAGCAGCATCGTCTCTTTCGTGAAGGACCTGTCGAGCGGTTTCGCGAAGATCACGGAATTCTTCAGGATCCTTTTTAAACCCGAACGCGTGGAGATCGAGAAGGAAAACCGGCCGCCTATGATCAAAAAGGTCCTGTTCGGCGGGAATGGCGAGCAGATCGAAGAAGAGGAGCAGCCGGAGCCTTCACCCCCCCTGGAGGTGAATATCAGCTCCCCTGACAAAGAGAAAATCGTGCTCCTGGGCACGCCTCCTCTTCAACAGGGGAAAAAGCTGCCTGCCCCTAAAAAGCAGGCTGCCGATACGCCGGACCGGGAATCCAAACATTATGAGATCCCGCCGGATGAGATGCTCTCCCTTACCTCGGACCCGGATGACAAGAACCTGAAAAAGCTGGTATATGAAACAGCCCAAAAACTGGAAGAGACCCTGAAGGAATTCGAGATATCGGCCAAGGTCGTGGATATCCATATCGGTCCTGTCATCACAAGGTTCGAGCTCCAGCCTGCGCCGGGTGTCAAGGTGAACAGGATCGTGAGCCTGGCCGACAACATCGCCCTGTCCCTGGCTGCGCAGCGGGTCAGGATCGTAGCCCCTATTCCCGGCAAGGCAGCCGTGGGCGTGGAGATACCCAATCTGAAAAGGAAGATGGTGAGCCTGGGTGACATCATCCGCATGGAGGATTTCAGGAAGAACTACCGTCTGATCGAGGTCCCTCTCGGTAAGGACATTTCCGGGAATCTCGTGAAGATCAACATCAAGGACTGCCCTCATCTCCTCATCGCCGGATCTACCGGTTCGGGAAAGAGCGTGCTCCTGAACAGTATCATCTGCAGTCTTATCTACAACACGACGCCCGACCGGCTGCGGTTCATCATGATCGATCCGAAAATGGTCGAATTAAAGATATACAACGGGCTGCCGCATCTCCTCACCGAGGTCATCACCAATCCGAAACATACCATTGTGATACTGAAGTACATGGTCGAAGAAATGGAAAAACGGTATGATATGCTGGTTTCGGTGGGCGCCAGGGATATCGACCGGTACAACGAAAAGGTAAGGAGGTCCCGGGACAGCGAATACCAGGAACTCCCGCACATCATTATCATCATTGATGAGTTCGCGGACCTGATGATGGTCGTACCGCGTGACCTGGAAGAGCTGATCGTACGGCTGGCCCAGAAAGCCCGCGCCGTGGGCATCCACCTGGTCATTGCCACACAGAGGCCTTCCGTGGACGTCATCACGGGCATCATCAAGGCTAATTTCCCTACCCGTATCGCGTTCCAGGTGGCATCCCGCATCGATTCCCGGACCATACTCGATACCATGGGCGCGGAAAAGCTCCTGGGCAAGGGAGATATGCTGGTGCTCCTGGGGAACAGGCCGGGCCTGATCAGGGTCCAGGGAGCCTATATTTCCGAGGAAGAAGTTGAAAAAATAATCAATCATATCAATAATTACAATTTATTACTTGACTATTTAGATATAAATGATTTAATTAAGGAGGTTTCCGAGGAGAGTGAACGGGAAAACATCGAGAATGAATACGATGAAATGTACAGCAAGGCCAAACAGACCGTCAAGGAGACCAAAAAAGCCTCTGCTTCGTATTTGCAGCGAAGACTTAAGATCGGCTTTAACCGCGCAGCCCGGTATATCGACATGATGGCGGAAGAAGGCCTCATCAGCCAGCCCAACGGCAGCAAACCCCGGGACGTCTATATTGAAAAATTTTAAAAAATGAAGAATAAAACATCTATCATTATCCTGAGCATCCTGTTCATGTCAACCGCCCGTCCTTTACATCCGGCCAACAAGAACATCTTTCAGATAACGACCGTGAAGGACGTCATGAAGAACATTGTGGAGAAATACGAGACCATCCGGACCTATTCGGCCAATTTCACCCTTAAATCCAAGATCGACAATATCGAGACCGCATCCAGGGGAGTGA
>JAQTRT010000074.1 GCA_028711675.1 bacterium
CGGCTGCCATAAGGACTGGTTCAAGAATTATACCATACCGGACTTTACGACCATGGATGAATTGCTTACCGAAGGGAAGAGAGGACTTGTGCTCATGCAGTATTTCATGAACAAGGTCCAATTCTCTTCTTCTAAAAGGGGCGGGACTGTTGTGAAGCTGATAAAATTTTTAAGTTAAGGAGGCGGAGGCATGAGCTTTAAATTAAAAAAATCGGACGGTATCTCCCTCATTGAGATAAATTTCGACGTAACGACCGGTAATATTTCCGAACTGAAACAGCTGGTGAACGAGATCCTGGTGAAGGAGAATCCCCTGCTGGTGTTCAAGTTCCTGCCGGGCGCCACTTTTTTATGCAGCGCCGGTATCGGACTGATCGCCACCATTTATAAGGAGATCACCAAAAAGAACGGTAAGATGGCCATGTGCGGCATGTCCATGGATATCAATGAGATTTTTGAAAGAGTGCGGTTGAACCATCTGATTAAATCTTTTAAAGAGGAAGAAGACGCGGTCAAATATGTCAAATCCTGACCCGGAACCTGTTTTTTTTCGTTTTCCTGATACGGACCGCCCAATAAAAAATTTGACTTTTAAAGAAAAGAATATATTTTGTATCTCATAGAGTTTAAAGAGGAAGGTAATGTTATGAAAGTAGAAGTACAGACCCAGGATAAGAAAGGGATCCTGTCCATTTTTGGCGATGTCGATCTGTATTCCGTCATTAAACTCAAGGAAGAACTGGAGAAACTGATCACATCCGATATAGTGACCATCATCGTCAATATGCATAATGTTACCTATATCGATTCCTCGGGAATAGGCGCGCTCATCGGTTCCTTGAAAAAAATAACGGCCAAGAGCGGAAAACTGTACCTTATCGAGGTGCCTGAGAATGTCATGAAGATCTTCCGGTTTACCAGTCTGCATAAAATCTTCCATATCTATAATACGATCGCGGAGATCCCGGAACAATGAAATGTTTCCAGTTGGAGAAAAAGGGAGGCCGGTACGTGATCGAGCCCGTCAAGGATGACCTTGAGGTGGACATCAATACGGTCGATGAACTGAAGGCCCTTTTTTCCTCCGAGATCATCGATCATACCAATGAGGTCTACATCAATTTTAAGAAGATCGTTTATATCGACAGTTCAGGCCTTGGGTTTTTAATTAGAATAGTGAGGAATTATCCGATCAAGATCTTTATGGTGGATGTATCAGATGAGATAAAAGAAGTTTTTAAGGCCACGCAGATGATACCGCTCTTTCATTTTATCTCTTCCGGCGATGCATGATCTTTTTTCCGGACCGGCTGTCTGTCCGTGAGCTTCCGGGACTTTTTATATTACTTCATTCAGTTGTTTGATGGCGCAGAATTCGCCGCACATGGAACAAAAATCATTTTTATAAGCTTCGCTGAGGGACCGGTATTGTCTGCTTTTTTCCGGGTCCAGAGAGAGCTTGATCTGTTTTTCCCAGTTCAATTCCTTCCTGGCCCTGGCCATTTCCCTGTCGCACTCCAGGGCACCGGGCACTCCTTTGGCTATATCCGCAGCATGGGCTGCGATGCGGCTGGCTATCGTCCCTTCCTTTACGTCTTCCACGGATGGTAATTTTAAATGTTCGGCCGGTGTGACATAGCAGAGAAAATCCGCACCGCTGTAAGCGGCCAGGGCGCCGCCGATGGCTGACGTGATATGGTCATAACCGGGCGCGATATCCGTAACGATCGGGCCCAATACATAAAAAGGCGCGTTATGGCAGATGGATTTCTGTATCCGGATGTTGGCTATGATCTCGTTCAGGGGAATATGGCCGGGTCCTTCGATCATGGCTTGAACCCCGGAAGTAAAAGCTTTCTGGGCCAGTTCACCCAGCAGGATGAGCTCAGAGAGCTGGGCTCTGTCCGTGGAATCGACTAAAGCTCCCGGCCTGAAACCGTCACCGAGGCTCAGGGTCACATCATATTTCCTGGCGATCTTCAGAATATCATCGTAATGTTCGTACAGGGGATTCTCTTTTTTGTTCTTTTTCATCCAGACCACCAGCATGGATCCGCCCCGGCTCACTACATTGAGCAAACGGCCTTCTTTCTCCATTCGTTCCAGCGTGTTTTGGGTCACGCCGCAGTGGACGGTCATAAAATCCACTCCCTGACTGGCCTGCTGTTCGATCACATCGAGAATATCCTGGATGCGCATGCTCTCCAGTTTTCTTTTTTTTCTGGATAATTCGTATCCGACCTGATAGATGGGAACCGTGCCCACCGGGATACTTGATATTTCCAGGACCTTTTGCCTGACCTTGTTCAGGATCTGGCCTATGCTCAGGTCCATGATTGTGTCAGCCCCGTATTTTTCCGCGATAAGGATTTTTTTTATTTCTTCGTTCAGGTCCATGTGCACCGGCGATGTACCGATGTTCACGTTGATCTTGGTCCGCAGGCCTTTCCCGATGCCGCATATTTTCTTGATCTTGTGTTTTTTGTTCCGGGTGAGGACGATCTCGCCTTTTTTAATATGTTCCAGGATAAAAGCAGCAGGAAGGCTCTCCTGCCTGGCCACCTGCCGCATCTCAGGTGTTATCATGTTTTTTTTTGCGGATTCCAGCTGGGTCATTGTTTTTCTCCTTTAATGAGGGACTTGAGGCATCTTGCGGTCTCCCTGAAGGACGGTGGTTCCAATAATGCGGATATGAGCGAAAAATTCCTGATCCCTTTTTTCAAACAGGAAGGTATGGTCTCCCGGCTGATGCCGCCGATGACAACAACGGGTATTTTCGGGTTGTACGATCTGTACAGAAGGCTGGCCCGGTCCAGGCCCATGGGCTTTGCGGCATCGGGCTTGGTGGCTGTAGGGAAGACCGGCCCCAGACCGATATAATCCGCCCTGTATCTTATGCCCCGGATGATTTCTTTCTCGCTGGAAGCGGAATATCCCAGGATCCCCTGATAATGGAATTTTGTCCGGATAAGGCCGGGGTTCAGGTCGTTTCGGCCGACATGGACGCCGTCAGCATCCAGGGCCACAGCCAGATCGATCCGGTCATTGATGATAAAAGGTACCTTGAATTTTTTCAGGATTTTTTTTATTTTCAATCCTGTCTCATACAGGACTCTGGTTTCCTGCATCTTGGCCCTGATCTGAAGCATGGTCACGCCTGCCCGGGCCAGGATCAAACCAGCTGTAATGGCTTTTTCCGGGGGAAGAAGGGAGAGGTCCAGGATGGCGTAAAAAGACAGGTCCAGCTTTTTTTTTGTCTTAGCGAGCGAAGCGAGCATCTCCTTTTCCAGTTCATAGGAAAAGAAGCGCGTTTTTTTCATGAACGAAGAGAGACGCTGCTCCTTGAGCTTGAGGAGTTCTTCCAGGACCCTGCAGCTCTCCTGGATACGTTTGGCATTGGCTGTGATGACCCCGGAAAGGTCCGGACGGTCGAATTCTTTTTTTGTGTTCAGGAACTTCCCGGTATCCCCGTCCACATCCCGGAAAAGGAGAAGCGGACCTGCGGGAAAAGCGGACCGTATCTCCTGCCTGGTCTTCTTCAGGAGCAGAGTGGTGTTTTTATCATTAAAATAGAACCGGTTTATGTCTTCCAGCACACGGAGGGCTTCACAGATCCGGTTCAGATTAACATCGATCATTCTCACGTTCATTTTAATTAAAATAAAATAAAATACTACTGATAGCGCTGACCACGGCTGTCTCAGCCCGCATGATAAGACCAGGGAGCCGGGCTGTATGGAATTGCCGGCTTCGGGCCCATTCCATCTCTTTAGGTGAAAAGCCTGCTTCAGGGCCGATGTAAAGGCTGATCTCCCTGTCGGTACTGCGTGAGAGTACCTGTTTCAGGCTCTCTTCAGCCTGGGGGTAGAGCAGGATTTTGGTCTTTCCTGTCTGGCTGGTCTGATCAAGTTCCCGGACCCTCTGGTCCAGGATGGGAGGTACGGGATTGAAGGACTGGTTGGCTGCTTCCTGTATGATCTTTTCCCAGCGTTTGAACTTGTCCGGCGGTATTGCATAATTCTGTGTATATTCTGTCCGGACAGGATAGATAGCCCTTACACCCAGCTGGGTGGCGTCATTGAGCATCTGTTCAAAACGGGAGAACTGGATAAGGGCGATGTACAGGTCCAGGGCCACAGTTCCCGGCGCTGTGATCTCTTTTTTTTCCGTGATCAGGCAAATGATGCGGCGGGATTCGATCTTTTCGATCCGGGCCTTGTAAATATTCCGGCTGTCGGTAAAGTACAGGAGATCACCGGCGCCTTTCCTCAGTACTTTCTTGATATGGATGAGGTCATCCTTTTCAACAGTGATGCGGCCGTTGTCGATAAATCCCGGTTCGATTTTAAAAAGATGCATGGCTGTTTTTCAAATATATATAAACTGAAATACTTGTCAATTATTTTAAAAAGAGGAGGAATTAAGACCCGTAAGGCCTGTTTTTGTTTTATGCCGCTGAAATGTGAAAGCGGAAAGGCTGTAAAGGTTTGAAAGGTTATAAAGGTCGGAAATTTCACCTTTATCGCCTTTAATACTTTTATAACCTTTTTTTACTTTAAGGCTGTTTCTGCTTTATACGGCGGCCACGTCGCTGATAACGTCGCCTTCATCCAGTTTGAATATCCGCACTCCGGCCGTGTTCCGTCCGATGGTGGATATTTCCTTGGCATCCACGCGGATCACCATGCCTTTGGATGACAGGATGATGATCTCGTTCTCATCATCAATGGCGCCCACGGATACGCCCCGGCCGTTCTTATCCGTGATCTTCAGATAAGCCATGCCTTTACCGCCGCGGCCTTTGCTGGGAAAGAGGTTGAATTTCATGCATTTGCCGAATCCCCTTTCCGTGATCACGAACAGTTTTTTATTTTGGTCCACTTTTGCCATACCTACGACCTTGTCGTCCCCTTTTATCCGGATGCCGCGTATGCCACGGGAGTTCCGGCCCATGAGCCTTAATTTTTTTCCGCTGGTGCGCAGGGCGCGGCCGTTGGCTGTGCCGATGAAAATATCCTTGTCCTCTTTTTCACTGAAAGCCTGGGCATCCACGAGCTCATCATCCTTCTGCAGATTAATGCCGATGATGCCGCGTTTCTTGGCATTTTCAAAAGCCGGGCTGGCTACTTTTTTAATGATGCCTTTCTTTGTGATCAGTATGATGGAATAATCATCGGAGAATTCTTTGATGTTGATCAGCGTGGATATCTTTTCGTCCGGCGCCAGGTTGAGCAGGATCTTCAGGGATCTCCCCTTGGCTTGTTTGCTGGCAGCGGGGATCTCATACACCTTCATGTAAAAGACCTTTCCTTTGTTTGTGAAGAAGAGCATATTATCGTGGGTGGAAGCCACGCTCAGGTTCCGGACATAGGAATCATCGCCTTTCAGGGCTGCGCCGGTAACGCCTTTACCGCCCCGTCTTTGTTTCTTGTACTGCTTGGCCGGCAGGCATTTGATGAAACCGTCATTGGAGAGGGTAATGGCCATATCCTCGTCCGCGATGATATCCTCCACGGTGAAATCAGTGATCTCCCGGATAATCTCGGTCTTCCGTTTCTCCGGGTATGTGTTCTTGACCTCGGTCAGTTCCTTTTTGATCAGGTCGTATATTTTTTTCGAACTGGCCAGGATGGCTTTCAGCTCCTTGATCATCTTTTTCAGGCCTTCCAGTTCCTCCACCAGCTTCTGTTTTTCAAGAGATGTTAATTTCTGGAGCTTCATTTCCAGAATAGCATTAGCCTGTATCTCTGTAAATTTAAATTTCTGCATCAGGTTCGTCCGGGCCATCTCCACGGTCTTGGAGGCCCGGATGGTCTTAATGACGGCGTCGATCATATCCAGGGCCTTGACAAGCCCTTCCAGGATATGAGCCTGCTCTTCGGCTTTTTGCAGATCAAACTTTGTCCTTCGTACCACCACCTCTTTCCTGTGCTTGACGTACTCTTCGATGATCTGTTTCAGGTTCAGGACCCTGGGCTGGGTGTTGTCCACAAGCGCCAGCATAATGATGCCGAAAGTGATCTGCATCTGGGTATGCTTAAAGAGCTGGTTTAGAATGATCTGGGTCTGGGCATCCCGCCTTATTTCAATGGTGATGCGGAGCCCTTTCCGGTCCGATTCGTCCCGCAGGGAGGTGATACCGTCCACTTTCTTGTCCCTGACCAGGTTGGCAATGGAGGCGATCAGATCGGATTTATTCACCTGATAGGGGATCTCGGTGATCACAATGGTGTCTTTCCCTGCTTTTTCCTCGATGTCGGTCTTGGCGCGGATCATTACTTTGCCTTTTCCGGTCAGGTACGCATTTTTGATGCCTTCATAACCGTACAGGATTCCGCCGGTGGGGAAATCAGGGCCTGGTATGAATTTTAAAAGTTCGTTGATCTTGCAATCAGGGTTGTCAATAAAATATGTGACGGCGTCGATGACCTCCCCCAGGTTATGGGTGGGGATATTGGTGGCCATGCCTACGGCAATGCCGCTTGCGCCGTTCACCAGGAGATTGGGAAAGGAAGCAGGCAGGACCATAGGTTCCTTGCGGGTATTATCGAAATTCGGGACATAGTCCACGGTCTCTTTTTTGATATCTTTCAGCAGTTCTCCGGCGATCCTGGAGAGCCGGGCTTCTGTATAACGGTAGGCAGCGGCATTGTCCCCGTCCACGGAACCGAAGTTCCCCTGGCCGTCAATAAGGGGCTCCCGGATGGCAAAATCCTGGGCCATGCGGACCATGGTATCATAGACAGCCATGTCGCCGTGCGGATGGAAATTACCGATGACCTCGCCTACGATCTTGGCGCACTTTACATACGCGTTTTCGTGCGTCCACCGCCGTTCGTTCATGGCAAACAGTATCCTTCTGTGCACGGGTTTCAGACCGTCGCGCACATCAGGCAGGGCCCTGCCGATGATGACGCTCATGGCGTAATCAATATAGGAATTCTTCATCTCGTCTTCGATGTCAACCGAGATGATGCGTGAATCGAGGAGGTTCAACTGTTTCGTCTTTCCCTTGGCCGGTTCCTTCGGCCTGCCGCTGTTCTTATCCTTTGCCATAGCAACTCCTTAAAATCCTGTTTAAGGTTCATCGTTCTTATATGAATCATGAACCTCTTTATATGTCCAGGTTCCTTACTTTCTTGGCGTATTTCTCGATGAAGTTCTTCCGCGGTTCCACCTGGTCTCCCATGAGGATGGAGAAGGTCTCGTCAGCCTCCACCGCGTCCTCAAGGCATATCTTGATCAGCGTCCGTTTTTCCGGGTTCATGGTGGTCTCCCACAGCTGCTCGGGATTCATTTCGCCGAGACCTTTGTATCTCTGGACCTTCACTTCCTTGTTCTCTTTTCCCTTTGATATCTCCGAAATGATCTTATCCTTTTCCTCGTCGGAGAAGGCGTAATGGCCTGCTTTGCCGTCCGACACGCGGTAGAGCGGCGGCTGGGCAATATAGATGTATTCATTCTCGATCAGGGCCGTCATGTAACGGTAAAAAAAGGTTAGGATAAGAGTACGTATATGGGCACCGTCCACGTCAGCGTCGGTCATGATCACGATCTTGTGGTACCGTAAATTTTTAACATCGAAGTCCTCTTCGCCGATGCCTGTTCCCAGGGCGGTAATGATGACCTTGATCTCTTCGCTGGACAGGATCTTGTCAAAGCGGGATTTTTCCACGTTGAGTATCTTGCCGCGCAAAGGCAGGATGGCCTGGAAATTCCGGTCGCGTCCCTGCTTGGCCGAGCCGCCGGCTGAATCGCCTTCGACCAGGAAGAGCTCGCTCTTCTCCGGTTCCTTGGAGATACAGTCAGCCAGTTTACCGGGCAGGCCGCTGTCGATATCCAGCGCGTCCTTCCGCCTCACCAGTTCCTTGGCTTTCTTAGCCGCTTCCCGTGCCCGCGCCGATTCCACAGCTTTATCCAGGAGCGTCCTGATGACCTTGGGGTAATGGTCGAAATGTTCCGACAGTTTGTCGTACGTGATGCTGTATACGATGCCTTCCACTTCGCTGTTGCCCAGTTTCATTTTGGTCTGTCCTTCAAACTGGGGGTCCTTGATCTTCAGGCTGATGACGCAGACCAGGCCTTCCCTTACGTCATCGCCGATCAGACCGGCCGATAATTTCTTGTCATATTCGAGCTTTTTCACAAAATCATTGAAAACGCGGGTAAGTCCTGATTTGAACCCGCTCAGATGGGTCCCGCCTTCATGGGTGTTGATGTTGTTCACGTACGTGAAGATGTTCTCGTTGTATCCGCTGTTGTATTGCAGGGCTACTTCAAGGGACACTTCATCCTTCATGGTGCTGAAATAAACAGGCGGTGTGTGGAGGGGCGTTTTGGCCTTGTTCAGGTGGTTGATGAATTCCACGATGCCGCCCTTGTAAGCGAATATATGTTCTTTCTTCTCCCGTGTGCGTTCGTCGTACAGCTCAATGGTGATGTTCTTGTTCAAGAACGCCAACTCCCGCAAACGCTGAGAGAGGAGATCAAAATGAAATTCAGTGGTTGTGAATATCTTGCTGTCAGGCAGGAACTTAACGATCGTACCGTGGTCTTTGGTCTTTCCGGTGACCGCTACATTTTTGAGCGGTTTACCGCGTTCGTATTTCTGCATGTAGACCTTACCGTCCCGGTAGACCTGGATCTCAAGCCATTCCGAAAGTGCGTTCACTACGGATACGCCGACGCCGTGAAGTCCGCCTGAGACTTTATAAGCTTTATGATCGAACTTACCGCCGGCATGAAGCTTGGTCATGACCACCTCGAGAGCGGACACTTTTAATTTTTGGTGTATCTCGACCGGGATACCGCGGCCGTTATCCTTCACTTCGATAATATTGCCCTTCAGTATCCGCACAACGATCCTGTCGCAGTATCCGGCCAGGGCTTCGTCAATACTGTTATCCACGACCTCATAGACCAGGTGGTGCAGGCCGACATCGCCGGTACTGCCGATGTACATGCTGGGCCGTTTCCGGACCCCTTCCAGTCCATCCAGTACCTGGATATCCTGGGCGCTGTATGATTTTCCGGCTTCTTTATTTTTTTCTAATACTGGTTCGGCCATATCAGGGCTCCTCCTCTGTCTATTGGGAACATCATATGATTTAAACAGCCGCGGTCTTCAGATTACGTCTGAGATCCTTGAAGCATACGCGGGTTTAAGCCTGCGGCTGCCTGTTTTACCATCTGTAAATGCTGGTAAATAATAATAATTTTTAATAAAAAATCAAGTTATTTTTTCCTGGTTTCCACTGCTAATAATAAAAAAATAGGCTAAAAATTATGATTTTCCGCGTATTTTATCCTGTTTTCAGGAAGGTGAGAAAAAATATGTTTATTGCCACAGGAGAATAAGTGTAACGAGAAGCTGGAGAAAAGAGATGATGAGTGTTGAGAACAGTATGATCCGGGAGGCCGGTGTTTTAAATTCAGCCCCTCCTTTTTTTATGAACCAGGTATGGATCGAAAAAGCAAAGATCCCGGAAAAGGCCAGAACAAGGGAAATGATCATGCCAGTGCGTGTACTTAGGTAAACCGGGATCAGTCCGTACTGGAGAAGCAGGAGGATGGGAAAATGGAGGAACAGGAAACCTGCAGCCCCGCCCTTCATCTTAAAGAGCTTCCACTCCTGCCAGTAGGCAGAATCCATTTCATGAAGGATGATCAGCACGGAGTTGATTACATAAAGCCAGAATAATACTTTATTCATATCTGTATCACGGATTATGGACGATCCGGGCGATCTTTTTCAGGATCTCGGACGGATCCGCGTGCTGGAATACGTTCCGGCCGAAAGAGACCCCGCAGCCTCCTGATTTAATGGCGCCTTCCACCATTTCCAGCACTTCCTTGTCCGTCTCCATTTTTTCACCGCCGGCAATGATGACCGGGACCGGGCATCCCTGGATCACTTCATGGAAGGATTCCGGATTGCCTGTGTAATTAACCTTCACCAGGTCCGCGCCCAGCTCAGCGCCTACGCGCGCGGCATGTTTGACCACTTTTACATCATACTCGTTCTGTATCTTTTTGCCCCGTGTGTACATCATGGCCAGGAGGGGCATGCCCCAGTGGGTGCATTCCTTGGAGACCAGGCCGAAATGCCTTAACATAGCACCTTCTGTTTCAGCACCGAGATTCACGTGAATGGAAACGGCATCAGCCCCGAACTGGATGGCTTCCTCCACTGTGCAGATATCGACCTTGGCATTGGGATCTGTCCCCAGTGCTGTTGAGGCGGAGAGATGGATGATGAGACCTACGTCCTTGCCGCCCCGTCTGTGTCCGCTTTTGACGATTCCTTTATGGAGGATGATGGCATTGGTGCCGCCCTCCACAATGGAGTTAATGGCTTTTTTCATGTCGACCAGGCCTTCTATGGGACCCACGGTTACACCGTGGTCCATGGGCACGATGATGGTGCGGTTGGTATTCCTGTTCATGATGCGTTCCAGCCGTATCTCTTTGCCGATCATTTAAGTTCTCCTGTTCCGGCGGCTGCGAGCCGCCGCTCGATTAACATTATTTGTTTATCAGTTCGAAATTTTCGTTGAAAAGTTTCAGGTCCTTTTTCAGGCTTTTCAATGTTTGCTTGGCGTTCTCCTTGTTCCCCGAAAGGTATTCGGCAATGGCCAGGTTGTTCCTGGTCTTGCTGTCCTCTTTTATTTTATAAGCGGAAGAAAAATATTCCCTGGCTTTGGTGTAATTATTCTTATATAATTCGATGACGCCTGCCGTGTTCAACAGTTTATGGTTGTCCTTGTATGATTTCATTGCCTCTTCCAGCGTGCGCGAAGCAAAATCTATATTGTTCAGCTTGATGAAACAGTTGATGAGGACGACATAGATGTCCGCGTTCTTGGATATACTGAAGGCGCGCTTAAAATAAGGAAGGGCTTCCACGACCTTGTTCTGATGATACAGGAGCAGCCCCATGTTAAAACAGCCTTCATAATAATTATTGTTCAGCGTTAAGGCCCGTGAAAAATATTCGCCTGCCTGGCCGGGATCATTATGGTTGACGTACCAGAGACCGATCATGTTGCAGGTGGAGTAATCACCCGGGTCGTTCCTGATGGCTTCAAGATAGGTCTTAAGTGCCGGGTCGGGATCAGCGGCAAAACAAAGCTTTACGAGGAATAGAAGTATTATTAATTTCATAAAATATAAAAAAGTGTTTTAATTTAAAAAGTCAATAAAAAAGAATGGTGGAAGTTGATGTTTGCTGTGTTTCTCATTCTCGCGCTGCATCCATGCATCGCTGCGAGGGTTCCGCCTATTTTGGCCTCCTGTCAAAATTACGGCTCCACAAACCGAAAAAAACCAAACATCGACTTCCTTAGCCCTGGAAATCCGGGGATAATTCATTATGATGCTCATTGTATTACTGCTGTATTATCACTATATTGCTCATTCTTATTGACATTCGATTCTAAAGAAATAAAATAACGCACATGGAAGAGATATACCAGGATGTCTGTTATCTGAGCGAAGAGCTGGGCCACCGCTTGACTTCCTCGGAGAACGAGGCAAAGGCCTTTGATTTTATCCGGAAGAGACTGGAGGCATCG